>JAYUAK010000400.1:0-16652 GCA_043741335.1 Actinomycetota bacterium | reverse complement strand
CGCCATCCTCGAGCGCGTCCTCGGGCACGCCGGTCACTCGGTCACGGTCGTCCACCGGCTGAGCGAGGGACGTGAGGCTCTCGAGACCAACAGCGTCGACCTGATCCTGCTGGATCTGAACCTCCCCGACGGGAACGGCCTAGAGTTCCTGCGAGCCCTCCGCCAGGACCTGGACATCAAGACCCCGGTCATGGTGCTCTCCGGCATGCGTCAGGAGGACCACATCGTCCGGGGTCTCCAGCTGGGTGCCGACGACTACGTGACCAAGCCGTTCAGTCCCCTGGAGCTCGTTGCGCGCGTGGACCGCTGGACCAGGGTGTAGCCCATGTGGCGCCGGTTCGGGGACGAGGCCTTCAGCCTGCTGGTGGGCGTGGTCGTCACGATGGAAGCCGCGGTCCTGATGGCACTGGTCCTCCTGCTTGGGGGACGAGCCACCGGTCTGGTCGGACCGTCTCGCGTTCGTGGCGTGCTCCTGGTCTCACTCGTCACGGTCAGCCTCGGTCTCGTGGTCCTTACCGTCTACCTACTCGTCTATCAAGGCATCAGCCAACGCAGGGAGCACGCGGTTCAGGAGACTCGCTCGTGGTGGGTGGGGATCTGGCTCGATGTGTTGTACGTGGATCGTGAGCCGCCGGCGCCTCCCCTCGCTGCCGCCGCGGTCGCCGCACTGCTTGAGGTGAGAGAGACGCTGAAGGGGGTCGAGGGACGCCGGGTTGCGGAGATCGTCGAGCGGTACGCGCTCGGTGGGCTCTTCAGCCGCAAGCTGCGTGCGTCCAAGGTCTCCGCCCGATTGGAGGCCATCGAGGCCCTGGCGCAGGCGAGGATCCCATCGGCGTTGCCGGATCTGGTGTCGCTGATCGCGGACCCCGAGCCGGTCGTTCGCATCGCGGCGGCCCGGGCGGGGGTCCGGACTTTGGCCGCGGTGCCGCCTGGCCCCGACCGGGATGCCGGCGCGGCCGACCTGATCCGGGCGTTCGAGAGGAACGAGCTTCCGCGGGGCGTGGTCGAGGAGATCCTGCTCCTCGGAGAAGACGCCGCTCCCCAGCTCGTCGGCGAGCTGCTCTTCCGGCTCGTCGTGCCGGTCGTGTCGCTCAAGGCGGGGCTGAACGCAGCGGGTCGCCTCCAGCTCTTCACGTTCACCGATGAGCTGATCCGGTTCGTGGATCACGCGGATCCCGAGATCCGCGCCGCGGCCTTCCGCGCGTTCCGCAGCATCGGGTATCTGCCTCCCGAGGCCGAGCCGGCCGTGATCGCGGCTCTGCGCGACCCGGTCGAATTCGTCCGGATCCATGCGTCGCGCGCGGCGCGCCTGATGGACCCTGAGATAGCGCTGCCCGCACTGTGGAACGGGCTCGGCGATCCGTCGTGGTGGGTGCGCCGCGCTGCCGCGCGCTCGCTGATCAACCTGGGCGAACTGGGCCGGAGGGAGCTTGAGATCGCGAGCTCCGCCCATCCCGACCGGTACGGACGTGACATGGCGAGTCAGGTGCTCCGGAACGCCGCCGGGTTGCTCGAGACCGCGGGGGAGCCGCGATGAGCGTGTTCTTCCCGCTGCTCGTGGCGTTCCAGCTCTTCATCCTGACGTACTTCGGCGTGCTGAACTTCCTCTATGCGTTCTTCGGGTACGTGGGGCTCCGCTCCGTGGTCGTGCATTCCCGCGAGCTGTCCGACCTGGCACTCAAGGATCTGCTCGAACACGACGTGTTCATGCCGGTCTCGGTGCTGGTGCCCGCATACAACGAGGAGAAGAGCATCGTCGCGAGCGTTCGTTCGTTCATCACGATGCACTATCCACTGTTCGAGGTGGTGGTCGTGTGCGACGGGCCCACCGATGGCACCCTCGAACGGCTGATCGAAGACTTCTCGCTGGTCGAGGAGCCCATGGTCTACTCTCGCAAGCTCGAGACCAAGCCCGTTCGCAGGGTCATGCGCTCCCTGCGCTACCCCAACCTGGTGGTCGCGGACAAGGAGAACGGCGGCAAGGCCGACGCCGTCAACGCGGCCATCAACCTCGCTCGCTACCCGCTGATCGCGCCGGTCGATTCGGATTCGATCCTCGATGCCCAAGCAGTCCTGCGCGCGTCACGGATGTTCCTGGAGGACGACGATGTGTTGGCCGTGGGCGGCACGATCCGCCCGTTGAACGGGGCGGTGATGGAGGGCGGTCGCCCCGGGGAGCTGCGGATGCCACCGACGTGGCTGGAACGGCTGCAGATAGTGGAGTACGCCCGCGCCTTCTTCCTGGGTCGCGCCGGTTGGACGCACTTCGGCGCGCTGCTGATCATCTCTGGGGCCTTCGGCCTCTTCCGTCGCGAATCGGTCGTGCAGGTCGGTGGCTTGTGGACCGGCACCCTGGGGGAGGACATGGAGCTCGTCATGCGCCTCCACAAGGAGTACGTGAAGGCCGGACGCCCACACAAGATCGCGTTCACGCCCGATCCGATCTGTTGGACCGAGGTGCCGTCGGACATGAAGAGCCTGCGGCGCCAGCGCAACCGTTGGCATCGCGGGCTGTGGACCAACCTGTGGCGTCACCGGGACATGCTGCTGAATCCCAGGTACGGCAAGCTCGGCATGCTCGCCGTTCCGTACTTCTGGCTCTTCGAAGCCATGGGACCCGTGATCGAGGTGCTGGGATACGTGGTGGTGATCGGGAGCCTGCTGCTCGGCAAGCTCGACCCCTCCTTCGGCGTGCTGTTCCTCTCGTTCGCCGTGCTGCAAGGGATGCTGCTTTCCCAGATCGGGGCCGGGGTGGAGGCGCTACTGCTGCATCGATATCCCCGCACGCCGGATCGGTTGATGCTCTTCGCAACAGCTTTCATAGAGTTCGCCGGGTTTCGGCAGGTGCTCGTGCTCGAGCGGTTCCGCGCCACGATCCAGGCGGCCAAGAAGACCCCTACCGGGTGGGGTGAGATAACCCGCGCCGGGATCCCGTCCTGACCGGCGAGTTGTCCCATCGGCGGGCTTAGGTCGGGCCCCTCTCGGGACGATGTACCCAGCAGGATCGCCTCTTTCGGGGAGGCGAAGTTGCCATGGCATCGGACATCGCAGGAACGAACCCGACCGGCGACGCCGCTCTCGCTCGCCTTGCTCGACTGATCGAGCCGGGGTCGCTGCTCGAGGCCACACCCGAGTGTTTGGTCGTCGCGCGAACCGACGGCCGGATCATCTTCGCGAATCACCACGTCGAGACCCTGACCGGCTTCCCCGCGAACGAGCTCGTCGGTCAACAGGTCGAGCTGTTGATCACCGACGATCTCTTGCGCAGCGAGCCCGGCACGCGCGTCGAGACGCTCTGCCACCATCGAGGCGGCCAGTCGATCCCGGTCGAAGTGCATCTGGGTGCCATCGAGGGTCCCGAGCGATCGCTCGTCGTCACGCTCCGCGACGTCACCGAGCTTCAAGCGGGTCGCGAGGCGAAGCAGGAAGCTGAGGCCAGGTACCGATCGCTCGTGGAGCAGACGCCGGCGATCACGTATACCTGGACCTTCGAGGGGGGCCAGAACTTCGTTCCCTACGTGAGCCCGCAGATCGAAGACATCCTGGGGTACACACCGGCCGAATGGATGGCGAACGCCGACCTTTGGTACGAGTGGGTCCACCCGGACGATCTCGCGATGCAGCGAGCCGAGGTGGAGCGCTGCGAGGAGACCGGCGAGTCGTACTCCATGGAGTACCGGATGGTTCGCAAGGACTATCGGATCATCTGGGTCTCCGAGGCATGGGCCGTCGTCGACGACGATGGCCAGGGCCACCGCGCCTTCCAGGGTCTGGTGTACGACATTACCGAGCGGCGAGAGGCCGAAGAGGCGCTCCGCGAGCGCTCCGAGCGACTGAGCAGCATCATCGACACACAGCGGGACGTGGCCGCGGCTGAGCTGGATATCACCTCCGTCATGAACCTGATCTGCGAACGCATCCAAGAGCTGACGAACGCCGAGGCCGCCACGATCCTGTTGTTCGACGGGGACGGGTTCGTCCACAGCTCGGCGACGGGGTTTATCCGTGACTATCTCGGCGGTCGAGTGCCCGTGGAAGGCACCCTGACGGGCTGGGTGCACGAACATGACCGTGCGGCCATCTGCACCGACACGTTGACCGATAACCGTGTCGGGCCGCTCGCCGCGGAACGCGGGATCCGCTCGATGGCCGTCGTGCCCATTCGTCACGGTGACGAGGCCATCGGACAGCTCCAGGTGCTCTCTGAAGCGCCCGGCACCTTCAGCGACGAGGACGTCAGCATGCTCGAGCTCTTGTCGGTCGTCCTGTCGTCGGCCATGAGCAACGCGGCGGAGTTCGAGGCCAAGCGCGACCAGGTCGAGGCGCTCGCCTTGTTCGAGGCCGTGTATCAAGGGGCGCCGATCGGCGTGAACCTCGACTCGCCCGATGGCAGCAACATCGAGTCGAACCTTGCGTTCCAGGAGATGCTCGGTTACACGGGTGATGAGCTCGCCGCCATGACGATCGGCGACTACACCCACCCCGATGACGTCGAACGCAACATCGAGCTCTTCCGAGACATGATGGCGGGGAACCGCGAGTCGTATCAGTTGGAGAAGCGGTACGTTCGCAAGGACGGCGAGACCGTCTGGGGGCAGCTCACGGCCGCCCTGCACCGAGACGTCGACGGACAGCCGAAGTTCGCGATCTCGATGGTCGAGAACATTACGCAGCGCAAGGAGGCGGAGGAGCGGATCGCCTTCCTGGCGTACCACGACAAGCTGACGGGTTTGCCGAACCGAACGCTCTTCGAGGAGATGCTCGAGAGTGCGCTCGCGCGCGCACACCGGCACGATCTGGCCGTCGGTGTGCTCTTCCTGGACCTCGACAACTTCAAGCTCGTGAACGACTCGCTCGGCCACCATGCGGGTGACGTTCTTCTGCAACAGCTGAGCGAACGTCTCAGTGGATGCACGCGTGAGACCGACATGGTCGCTCGACAAGGTGGTGATGAGTTCCTGCTCCTGATCTCCGACCTGGAGCGCGGGACGAGCGCGCTTTCGGGAACGGACGCGGCGGTGTTGGTGGCCGAGATGGTCGCGAACCGCGTGCGCGAGGCGCTATCGGAGCCGTTCGATCTGAACGGCATCGAGTTCTACGCGTCGGCCTCGATGGGGATCAGCCTCTACCCGCAGGACGCCCGTGACTCGACCGATCTGCTCAAGAACGCCGACACCGCGATGTATCACTCGAAGAAGACCGACCCCGGCAACTACGTCGTGTACACGGTGTCGGACGACGACCCCGTGCGCCGCCTGTCGGTCTCGACGAGACTGAGGCAAGCAGTCGCGGACCAGAACTGGGTGCTGCACTACCAGCCGATCATCGACCTCGGTGACGGCGCAGTGCACTCGGTCGAGGCGCTGGTCCGCTGGCGGCAACCGAACGGTGGTTTGGTCGCTCCCGGCGAGTTCATCCCGCTCGCCGAGGAGATGGGGTTGATCGAGGCGATCGGGGATTGGGTGTTCGACGAGCTCGCTCGTCAGCACGCGGAATGGGCGGAGCAAGGAACGAATGTCGCGATCAGCTACAACCTGTCACCACGACAGATGTGGACGGCGAACCTAGCCGAGAAGCTGCTCGGAAAGCTCCAGGTGCACGACGTCGATCCGAGTGAGATCACGATCGAGATCACCGAGTCCATGGCGATGTCCGACCCCGATCGCACACAGCGTCTCCTGACGGAGCTGCACTCGTGGGGCTTCACCCTGGCGATCGATGACTTTGGGACGGGGTACTCGTCCCTGGCTCGGCTCAAGCACATGCCCGTCGACGTCTTGAAGATCGACCAGGCGTTCGTGCGGAACGTGGAATACGACCGCGACCTTGCAGGCATGGTCCGCGCCATGATCCAGCTGGCGCAGAGCCTGGGCATGGTGCCGCTCGCCGAGGGGATCGAAACCTACGGCGAGTACGAGTTCCTCCGTGCGAACGGCTGCCGGCTGGCGCAGGGCTTCCACTTCGCGCACCCGGTGCCGGCCATGGAGATCCCCGCGCTCATGAAGCGCGAAGGTGGTCTGGTCGAGCCGCCCCCGTCCCTCGACTGACCCGGTCGCGAATATCTCTGGCCTCAGGTCTCTGCTGTTTCTTTCCGATGCATCTAGGAGCTTGTCGTCAAGCTCAACAGGTGCACGGTCCCTGGGAAAGGTTCCGCAGGTATGGCATCCGGTATCGTCGGCGCGGATCGGACATCGGCCGGGTTCCCGGCTGATCTTTTGCCATCCGATCTCTCAGCAGAGAGGGAGGCCCGATTCCAGGTTGAAGCGAAGTATCGAGCGCTGGTGGAGCAGATCCCCGCCGTCGTCTATCTCGATCCGGTGGACGAGGCCCGGGACAGCATCTTCGTAAGCGAGCAGGTCCGCGACCTGCTAGGGATCGAGCCCGGTGAGTGGCTCTCTGATCCTTACTGCTGGTCGAAACGAGTCCACCCCGACGATCTCGCTCGTGCATCGGACGAGTACCTGGACTCCTGCACCCGCGACGTCCCGTTGCGACACGAGTATCGGATGATCCACGCGGACGGAACGGTGCGATGGGTGTTGGAGTTCGCGCACCCGATCCACGGAGAGGATGGCGCCCCGTGGCTGATCCAAGGTGTGATCTTCGACATCACCGAACGCAAGTTGGTCGAAGAGGCCCAGTCCGAGCGCAGCGAGCGCTTGAGCAGGATCGTGGAGACCCAGCGGGACATCGCGGTCGCGGACCTCGACCTGGACGCGGTGATGCATCTGATCTGCGCCCGAACGGCGGAGCTCACGAACGCCGAGACTGCCATCATCCTGCTCCTCGAGGGCGAAGATCTGGTGATCCGCGTCGCCACCGGCTTCGCGAAGGGCTACACCGGACGTCACGTCCCGATCGAGGGCAGCCTTCCCGGGTGGGTCCTGCGCAACGACCAGCCGGCGCTCGTGAGCGACGGAACCAACGACACCCGATTCGGCAGGATGGCCCGGGAGATGGGGATCCGTTCGGCGGTCGTCGTGCCGCTTCGTCACCGCGAGGTGGCGGCGGGTGAGCTCGTGGTCGCCTCCCGTGAGCTCGACGCGTTCACGGAGGAGGACCTGAAGACGCTGGAGCTCCTCTCGGTCGTGCTCTCCTCCGCATTGAGCCACTCGTCCGAGTTCGAGTCGAAGCAGCAGCAAGTCGAGGCGCTCGCTCGCTTCCAGACGATGTATGAGGGAGCGGCGATCGGCATCACGCTGATGTCGCCGCAAGGCCGGAGCATCGCCGCGAACCCTGCGTACGAGGAGATGTTCGGTTACTCCGAGGACGAGCTCGCGACGATGACGTTGCGGGACTACGCGCACGCGGACGACATCGATAGGAACGAGGCGTTGTTCGGCGAGATGATGGCCGGCGAGCGGGATACGTACCGGTTGGAGAAGCGCTTCCATCGCAAGGACGGGCGGCTCGTATGGGGTCAGGTCGCGACCGCGCTTCACCGCGATGCTGACGGGCAACCGATGTATTCCATCGCGATGGTCGAGAACATCACCGAGCGCAAGGAGGCCGAGGAGCAGATCGCGTACCTGGCCTACCACGACAAGCTCACCGGTTTGGCGAACCGCCCGCGCTTTCAAGAGGTGCTCGAGGCATCGCTCGCACGAGCCCGCCGGAACGACCTCGCCGTCGGGGTCGTCTTCCTGGATCTCGACAACTTCAAGCTGGTGAATGACAGCCTGGGACACGAGGCCGGCGATGAGCTGCTCGTGCAGCTGTCGGCTCGGCTGAGCGTCCTCACGCGAGAGACAGACCTGGTGGCTCACCAAAGCGGCGACGAGTTCCTCCTGCTGCTGTCCGACCTGGGCAACGGACCCGGGGCTTTGCCCGGGACCGACGCCGCGCTCCTTGCGACCGAGGCGGTGGCGAGTCGCGTCCACGAGCTCTTCCGCGATCCCTTCACGCTCAATGGCGCCGAGCTCTACGTCACGACCTCGATCGGCATCAGCGTGTTCCCCCGCGACGCCGCCGATGTCCCATCGCTCCTTAGCAACGCCGACGTCGCCATGTACCGGTCGAAGTCGGCGGGCCCGGGCGGAACGGTCGCGTTCTCTCCGGCGGACGAAGATCCGATGCTGCGACTGCAACGCACCACCAAGCTTCGGCAGGCCGTCGAACGGGAGAGTTGGGAGCTGCACTATCAGCCGGTCGTCGATCTGGTCGACGGTCACATCACCGGCGTCGAGGCCCTGATCCGCGGCCGCGACGAGAACGGCGACCTGATCCCGCCTATGGAGTTCATCCCCCTCGCCGAGGAGATCGGCCTGATCGAGCAGATCGGCGACTGGGTCATGGACGAGATGTTCCGTCAGCTGAAGGAATGGACCGAGGCGGGCATCGCACTGGATGTCGGTTTCAACACCTCGCCGCGGCAGCTGTGGTCGGATCATTTCGCGGAGAAGATCCTTGCGAAACTCGGGGCGGTCGACGTGGATCCCCATCGGGTGGTTGTCGAGATCACGGAATCGACCGCCATGACCGACCCCGAACGAACGCTCGCGATCTTGCAAACCTTGCACGAGGCGGGGCTCATGATCGCGATCGACGACTTCGGGACGGGCTATTCCTCGCTTGCACGTCTGAAGGACCTTCCGATCGACATCCTGAAGATCGATCGGTCGTTCGTGAGCGAGGCGCACCTCGATCGCGACGCCGGCACGATGGTCCGAGCCATGGTGCAGTTGGCGAAGAACCTGGGCATGATCCCACTCGCCGAGGGCATCGAGACCGCGGAGGAGCTTGCGTTCCTGCGTGCGCTCAGCTGTCCACTGGCACAGGGGTACCTGTTCTCGCGCCCGGTGCCGGCCAACGAGATCCCTGCGTTGTTCCGTCGCGAGTCGGGGTTGATCCTTCCCGCAAGCTGATCGTACGCGCCTCAGCGTTCGTTACCATCTGAGGCTATGCGCAGGTACGACGCGTCCGAGATCGAGCCGAGATGGCAGCGGGTGTGGGAGGAAGAGGGCCTCTACCGGGCCTCAGACGATCCTTCCGACGAGCGGCCCCGTTTCTACGCGCTCGACATGTTCTCCTACCCCTCGGGCGATCTGCACATGGGTCACGCCGAGGCGTTCAGCGGGGGAGACGCGATCGCGCGGTTTCGCTGGATGCAGGGGTTCAACGTGCTGCATCCGATCGGTTGGGATTCGTTCGGTCTGCCAGCGGAGAACGCGGCGATCAAGCGGGGTATCCACCCGAAGGAATGGACGTACACCAACATCGAGCACCAGGCGAAGTCGTTCAGACGCATGGGTATGTCGTTCGACTGGTCGAGGCGGCTCGCCACATCGGACCCGGACTACTACCGCTGGACCCAGTGGCTGTTCCTGAAGCTCTTCGACCGCGGTCTCGCGTATCGAAAGAACTCGCCGGTGAACTGGTGCCCGAAGGACGCGACGGTACTCGCGAACGAACAGGTGATCGCGGGCTCTTGTGAGCGCTGCGGGACGCCTGTCGAGCGTCGCGACCTGACGCAATGGTTCTTCAAGATCAACGACTACGCCCAGCGCTTACTGGACGATATGGACGACCTGGTCGACTGGCCCGAACGCGTGATCACGATGCAGCGCAACTGGATCGGCCGGAGCGAGGGCGCCGAGGTCACGTTCACGATCGAGGAGACGGGCGATGAGGTCCGGATCTTCACAACCAGGCCGGACACGCTGTGGGGCGTCACGTTCTTCGTGTTCGCGGTCGAGCACCCGTTGGTGCGGAAGCTGTCGGAGCTCGGCGGAACGTGGGATGCGGTCCGGCCGATGATCGAGAAGGTCCGCGCCACGCCGCTCACGTATCGCGAGCAAGCCGACACCAAGGAAGGCATGGCGCTCGGCGTCCACGCCGTGAACCCCGTCAACGGCGAGAAGGTTCCGTGCTTCGTGGCGCCCTACGTGCTGATGGAGTACGGAACCGGTGCGATCATGGCCGTGCCGGGCCATGACGAGCGGGACTTCGCGTTCGCCCGGACGCACGGGGTACCGGTCCGCGTGGTGATCCAACCCGACGGCGGGATCCTGGATGGCGACACGATGGCAGAGGCCTACCCGGGCGAGGGCTCGATGGTGAGCTCCGGGCTCTTCGACGGGGAGGAGACGCCGGCATCGATCGCGAAGGTCGCCGCGTGGTTGCGCGACGAGGGTCGCGGCGAGCCGGCCGTGACGTATCGACTACGCGACTGGTTGATCAGCCGGCAGCGATACTGGGGGGCGCCGATCCCGATCGTTCACTGCGAGACGTGCGGTGAGGTTCCCGTGCCCGAGGCGGAGCTGCCGGTGCTGCTGCCCGACGACGTCGACTTCCAGCCGGGAGGCGAATCGCCGCTCGCGCGTCACCCGTCCTGGTCCAAGGTTGCCTGTCCCACGTGCGGCGGTGAGGGCCGACGCGACACGGACACGATGGATACCTTCGTCGACTCCAGCTGGTACTTCTTCCGTTACTGCTCGTCCGACGACGCGGATGGACCGTTCCGGCCCGAAGATGTCGCCCGGTGGATGCCGGCGAACCAGTACGTTGGCGGCGTCGAGCATGCGATCCTGCACTTGCTCTACTGCCGGTTCTTCACGAAGGCCCTATACGACATGGGGATGGTCGGGTTCACGGAGCCGTTCCCGCGCCTCATGAACCAGGGCCAAGTGATCTACGGGGGCTTCTCGATGTCGAAGTCCCGAGGCAACATCGTCGAGCCGATGCCGATCGTCGAGCGGTGGGGCGCCGACTCGATGCGCCTGATCATGCTGTTCGCCGGGCCGTTCGAGGACGACATCGACTGGAAGCTGATCGCGGGGGATCCGAACAAACGGCCGGGCGTGACCGCGTGGCTTGGGCGGGTGTTCGCGATGGTGGACGATGCCGTGGAGCGCAGAGCCGGCGTGGAAGAGCCGGATTTGCTGCGCCGGCTGACCCATCGCACGATCAAGGGCGTCACGGAGGATCTGGAACGGTTCCGCTTCAATACCGCCATCTCGAAGCTGCAGGTGCTGTCGAACGAGATGCGGGCGGCGCTCGATGCCGGCACTGGTGCGTTGGCCGCTGCGCGCGCGCTGACACAGATGCTCGCTCCGTTCGCGCCGTACACGGCCGAGGAGTTGTGGAGGGAGGTCTTGGGGAACGGGTCGTCGGTCCACGTGTCGTCGTGGCCGATCTACGACCCGTCCCTTGCCGCCGACGAGACGATCACCTTGATCGTCCAGGTGGACGGCAAGGTGCGCGACAAGATCGAGGTGCCCGCCGATGCCGGCGATGACCGCTGCCTGGAGCTGGCTCGCGCTTCGGAGTCCGCGCAACGGACCATCGGCGACCGCGAGATCGCGAAGGAGATCGTCCGCGCTCCCAAGCTCGTCAACTTCGTCCTCGTGCACTGAACTTCACTCCGGAGTGACGGCGCTCACGGTCCTTCTTCTCGTGACATCCGATAGTTCGAGCTCGAGGGGTTGCGCTCAGCAGTTCCCCAACGGATACTGTTGGGTATGTCGGCGATAAAGACGACGGCTCGCCCGCCCGCGGTCCAGGAACGGCTGGAGTGGATGGTGGATCTGTTCGGAAACAACCGCGTGGCGGAGATGCTCGGCGTGAGTCGATCCCAACCCTCGCGTTGGCGTCGGGGGCTCGAAGGGCTCGACGACGAGAACCGACGGCATGTCGCAGACCTGGACTACGTGCTGATCCGGCTGCTCTATCTCTACGTTCCGGACGTCGCCGTCGTGTGGCTCGAGTCGCCACACCCGCTCCTCGGGACCCGGCCGATGGACGCCATGCGTCTGCGCGGCCCGGCGGCCGTCATTCCGGCGCTCGACCTCGAGGAGGAGGGCGGGTACGCCTGAGCGACGATTGTTCCGCGTCTTCCCTCGAGTGAAAGGCGCGAGATCGAGTCAGCCAGGTCATGCCCTGTACACACCGCCCATCCAAGGTGCCGGGCGGATCGATAATCCCGAGCGCTATCGGGTCCTGTATGCAGCGACGACTCCGGAGGCGGCGGTCGGCGAACGGTTCGGACATCTCACCCGGTGGAGCGATAGGATGTTCCTGACGCCGCGACTCCCGGGTGCGGTCATGTCGCTTGCCGAGCTGCGCGCCGACGTCAGGGTTCTCGACCTGGACGATCCCAACGAGCTGGTTTTGCGTGGTCTTCCACCGTCGCGCGTCGCGACACGCGACCGCGCCGTCACGCAGGTGTGGGCGCTCCGTTGCTTCGAGGAGCAGCGATGGTCGGGGATCGGCTGGTGGAGCGTGCACGACGCCGACTGGTCCTCCATGGGCATCTGGGCTCCGGGCACGATCAAGGTGGCAAGCGTGACGCCGCTCACGACTCAGCATGCGGCAGTCGTTGGCTCGGCCAAGGTTCTCGGCCGACCTCTCGGCTGATCGTGCTCTGGAGTGACCACGGTCACGGAAGGTTCATCCCGCTCCGCGTAGCGTCGAGCGCATGGCGTTCCGGGAGCGGTTGGACGGGCTTTCCCGCGGAGAGCTGACGGGACTCGTCGTCGTGGTGGTGGCGACGCTTCTAGGCGCGGTGCTCTGGTACACGCGATCACTGCCGCGCCCGGTGGACATCGCGGCGCCCGCGAACGCGACATCCCCGGTCGTGTCGTCCGGAGCGGCTCCGTTCGCTTCGCTCACGCCGAGTCCCGTCGCGATCATCGTCGACGTCGCCGGATGGGTCCGAAGCCCGGGCGTGTACGAGTTCGTGTCGGGGGATCGCGTGATCGATGCGGTCAACCGCGCGGGCGGTGCGCGAAAGGGAGCGGATCTCACGACGTTGAACCTGGCCGCCCCGCTGACCGACGGCACGCAGATCGTGGTGCCGAAGCCCGGCGCGACCGCACCCGGCGGTACGGGAACCACATCGACCACCGGCGGGGCCGCGCTCATCAACATCAACACGGCGAGCGAGACCGACCTGGAGACCCTGCCGGGCGTCGGCCCGGTGACGGGGGCGGCCATCATCGACTACCGGACGCAGAACGGGCCCTTCACATCGGTCGACGATCTCATCGACGTGAGCGGGATCGGTCCTTCGACGCTCGAGCAGATCCGCCCCTTCGTCACGGTATGAACGCGTGGGCTCTGCCGGGAGCCGCGGTGGCGTTCTGGGCGGGGCTGCTCGCCTGGCAGGTTCGGCCCGCGTGGCTCCATCCGTGGGTGGGCATGACGCTCGGTCTCGCGGCACTCGTCGGCGCATGGCTCGCGGCGCCGCGACGGCTATCTGATGGAGATGCGTTGGAGCTCGCCGGGCTCGCGGAGCGCGAACCGGCCGCCGTGTCGGTTGTCGCGGCGCCGCGGACGTCACGCGGCTCGCCGGTCGCCGCTGTCGCGCTCGTCGTCTCCGCCATGCTGTCTCTCGGGATCGGGTGGGCGGGTGTGCACGCGGCCTGGCTCGATGGTTCCCTCCTGGCGCGACTCGCGCCACGCCGCGTCACGGTGGTCGGCACGCTGCACACCGACCCGGTTGCCGGCACGTTCGGGTGGCACGCCACGCTCGACATCACGGGCGTCGAATGGTCCGGCGGTGCCGCGACACTGCGCTCGTCGCTCTGGTTGAGCGCCGACGGCGACCCGCCGCCCTGGGTTCGCGGCGACCGAGTCTCGGCCGAAGGCGTGATCCACCGTCCCGACGATGCGGCGTTCCAGGACGCGCTCGTTCACAAGGGCATGGCCGTGGAGATGAACGGCGACCACGTGGAGCGGCTCGGTCCGTCGGCGAACCCGTTCGTCCGTGCGGCGCAGGTATTCCGAGCGTTCGTCGGGCGGTCGATCGGACGGCTGTTCCCGGAGCGGGAAGCGGGGTTGCTGCTCGGGCTCGTGCTCGGAGACGCGTCACAGCTGGATGCCGGGATGATGCGCGATTTTCAAGGGAGCGGGCTCGGGCATCTGCTCGTCGTCTCCGGCGAGAACGTCGCGATGGTGCTGGCGCCGATGCTCGGCCTCGCGTCGCTGTTGCGGCTGACCCGGTGGCCGCGGTTCGGTTTCGGCGCGGGAACCGTCGTGTTCTTCGTCGTGATGACTGGCGCGGAGCCGTCGGTGATGCGCGCGGGGGTGATGGCGACGCTCGCGCTCGTCGGTGTGCTCATCGGCAGGCCGCGCGCGACGGGGTCGATCCTGGCCGGCGCGGTGTTGGTGTTGCTCGTCCTCGATCCGTGGTTGGTGTGGTCGATCGGATTCCAACTGTCCGTCACGGCGACGGCCGGCATGGTGGCGCTCGCATCGCCAATCGGCGAACAGCTCAAACGCGTCGTGCCCGCGCCGGTCGCGCTCGCGGTCGGGACCACGCTCGCTGCGCAGCTCGGCGTGACGCCGATCCTGCTCTTTCACTTCCACGAGGTCCCGGGCGTCACCATCGTCGCGAACCTGATGGCGTTCCCGGCGGTATCGCCGGCGCTGCTCCTCGGCTTGATCGCCGCCGCCATCGGTTTGGCGTCGGTCGCGGTCGGCCATCTCATCGCCGCGCTGGCGCTGATCCCGATGCGCTACCTGGAATGGGTGGCTGACCGGTTGGCAAAGGCGCCGGTCGGCCATGTCACGTCGGGTGGGGGACCGGCCGTGTTGATCCTCGGCGGTGCCCTGATCGTCGGACTCGCGTGGGCGCTGCACCGACGATGGCGGCCGCCCCGTCCGGTGGTGGTCTTTGCGGTCGCGGCGTTCCCGTTGGTGGTGTGGTCCACGGCGCTCGGCGTCGGTCCGCCGTCGGGTCTCGTCGTTCGGTTCTTCGACGTCGGTCAGGGCGATGCGGCGCTCGTCACGTCGCCAGCCGGCGTCGTCATCCTGGTCGACGGCGGACCGGACCAGGAGTTGGTCGCGACGGATCTGGCTGCGCTCGGCATCAAACGCCTGGACGTGATGGTCGCGACGCACCCCCACGCCGACCACATCATCGGACTACCGACGGTGCTCGGTCGGGTGCCGGTTGGGCTCGTGCTGGAGCCGGGTTGTCCCGAAACATCCACGATCCAGGCGGACCTGGATACCGCGATCGCCGACGAGCACGTCCCGGTTCGTTACCCGCGAGCCGGTGACACCGTGACGGTGGGTGACATCCGGCTCGACGTCCTGTCGCCCGACCGCTGCTGGGTCGGCACGAACTCCGACGCGAACAACGACTCGCTCGTGATCCTGCTCCGCTACCGCGAGGACACCGTCCTGTTGGGAGGCGAGCCGGAACAGCCCGCGCAACAGGTGCTCTTGGACGAACACGCGCCGCTGCACGCCGAACTGCTCAAAGTGCCGCATCATGGAGCGGCGACATCGCTCCCTGAGTTCTTCCAAGCGGTCGAGGCCGATCTGGCCGTCATCTCGGTGGGTCAGCCGAACGACTACGACCATCCCAGGCAGGAGACGCTGGACGCCATCGCGGCGACCGGCTCCCAGATCTGGCGCACCGACGAGCACGGCGACATCATCGTGACCTTCGGGGCAGCGGGGATCTCGGTCAGCTCCGACAGGTGATCAGGCCTTTGTGGACGGGTCCTTCGCTGCCCGGGAGAATAGCCAGAGCGCGGAAGTCCACGGCAGCCGTAGGAACTTCGCTCTTCCTCGTCGTCGCGCCGGGTGTGGTGTCCGGGTTGGTCTCTTGGCTGCTGACGGGGTGGCACACGCGAAAGCCGCCCTACAGTTCGCCGTTGCGCGTGCTGGGTATGTTGATGATTGCATCAGGCGTCTTGGTCCTGTCCCGGTCGTTCGTGCGGTTCGTGATGGAGGGAGTCGGGACGCCTGCGCCGATCGCGCCGACCGAGCGGCTGGTTGTGGGCGGGCTCTATCGGTACGTCCGCAATCCCATGTGGAGTATCAGGCATACCGAGGCGGAGTCCCGGCGTGGCTACCGCGACTCCGCCCGTGGCGGGGCTGTCGACCACGTTCGAGCGTCACACGATCTGGGTACGATCCGATAGATGAGTCCGACCGCGAAGCACGCCTCCGTGACCTTGTTGTGGGGCGAGGACGAATTCCTGCTCCGAGAGCGGGCGCTCGAGTTGCTGGGCGGGCTGAAGCCGACCGAGGTCGATGCCGCCGAGTGGCGGGGGAGCGAGCTCGAGGACCTGGCCACACCGTCGCTCTTCGGCGAGCCGCGCGCGCTGCTGGTTACCGACGCCAAGAGCCTGCCGAAGGAGGCGCTGGCCGAGCTCGCCGCCTACGTGGCCGCGCCGGATCCCGACTCGCCGCTCGTGATCTGCGCACAGGTCGGGGATCGCGCGAAGGTGCCCGCCGCGCTCAACAAGATGGTCAAGCTGGTCGGGCAGGTCGTCGAGGTGAAGATCGCCCGTAAAGACCTGGAGCCCTGGCTGATCCAGCGCGCGAAGCGCGAGGAGCTGGATATCGCCCCGCCCGCGATCCACGCCCTCGTCGAGACGCTCGGCGAAGCGCCGGGGGAGCTCGTGGCGGCGCTCCGCCAACTCGGCTCCGCGTTCCCCGGCGAGCGCATCACGCCACAGATCGTGGCGAAGCAGTTCCGCGGGCTCGGCGAGCAACAGGTGTGGGATCTCTGCGATCACGCGTTCTCGAAGGACCTCCCCGGCGCGATCCGCTCGTGGCGATCGATCGAGGAGGGTCGGAGCGATGCTTTGATGGTGCTCGGGGGCGTGGCGAGCCGGCTGCGCGATCTGATGAAGGTCCGAGCGCTGCCCGATCGCATGCCGCCGGCCGAGCTGGCTCGCGCGGCGGGCCTGCGC
>JAYUAK010000399.1:0-3190 GCA_043741335.1 Actinomycetota bacterium | reverse complement strand
GTACGGGTATGACCTGCTCGAGCGATTTCGTGCTCGGAGCATGGGGTTCTGGGTCGAGGTCGGGAAGGCCTCGGTTTATCAGGTGCTCCGTCGCCTCGAGCGGGATGGACTCATCGCCGGACGTTCGCAAGAGGGGCCGGAAGGTCCCGACCGCCGCGTGTATCGCATCACGAGGTCCGGCCGCGACCGACTGAACGCCGGACTCTCGGAACGGTTCGCTTCCCTGGAACCGTTTGAGACCGAGGGAGGGCTCGCGCTCGGATTCGCACATCTGCTCTCGGCGACCGATGCCCGCAAGGCGGTGGACGCCCGCGAGACGGCCGTTCGCGATCTGGTCGACGCGATCAAGACCGAGCGCACGCGTGCCTCGAGCGACAAGGGCGCCGGGCGGACGGTCTCGGGCGCCATGCTCGATCGGCAGGAGGCGCTCGCGAAGGCGGAGCTGACCTGGATAAAGACTTTTCGGGCGCAACTCGGCAAGATCCGCCGCTGAGGGCCGCCCGGCCCCGGCAAATCACATGGAAACATCAAGCGAACCCGCAGGTCAGCCGAGGTGTCCTGTCAGAGGGCCTCGGTAGGATGGAGTATATGGAAGCAGCGTTCTTCGACCTCGACAAGACGATCATCTCCCGATCGTCCTCGCTTGCGCTCTCGCGACCGCTCTACCGCGCGGGCATGGTCTCGCGCGCACAGCTCCTGCGCGGCGCGTACGCGCAACTCGTCTACCTGTTGGTCGGGGCGGACGAGAACAAGATGGATCGCTTGAAGGAAGGCATGCTCGCTCTCACGAAAGGCTGGGATCGGTCGCAGGTCGAACACCTGGTGCAGGACGTCTTGTTAGATGTGATCGATCCGTACGTGTATCAAGAGGCGCTCGATCTGATGGATCTGCACCGGAGCGAGGGCCGCCGGATCTACATCGTGTCCTCCTCGCCGGAGGAGATCGTTCGACCGCTCGCGCGACACTTCGGCGTGAGCGGGGTCATCGCGACGCGAGCCGAGGTCGGGGATGACGGTCGCTACACGGGCGACCTCGAGTTCTACGCCTACGGCGACCAGAAGGCCGAGGCGATCGAGCAGATCGCATCCCGAGTCGGCATCGATCTGTCGGGGTCCTACGCGTACAGCGACTCCATCACCGACCTTCCGATGCTCCAAGCCGTCGGGAACCCCGTCGCGGTGAATCCCGACAAGGACCTGCGTAAGGTCGCCGAGGAGCGCGACTGGCAGATCCGCGATTTTCGCCGCCCCGTGCGATTGAGAACGCGGATCGCCTCCGCGGTGCCGGCGCCCAAGCCTTCGATCGCCGCTGCCGTCGGCGCAGCCGCCGTGGCTGCTGTGCTCGTGTGGGTCGTGTTCCGATCGCGCGGCGCGGACCGGCGAACCCCGGCCTGACGCATCGTTTCGCGTTGCGCAACTCTCCAACGGGGTGTACGGTCGAAACGGTCTCTTCGGAGGCCGCGAGGGGAGCAGAACCCACGCGCGAGTCAGGCCGCGGGAGGCATGCTCAGGACCCGGGGGCGGGTAGCCGCCCGGCTCCCGAGCACGTAGACGATGCGCTTGATACCTGCTCCCCTCGACTATGGGCGCCACTCGATCAGTAGGTCGATCACGCCCCGCTCGGTGGGCTCAAGTACTCGAAATGCATGCCATCGGGCACGATCCAGTCGCCGCCCCATGCGAACCCCCATCGCTTCATGAGCTCTACCAACGCGGGATCCTGCGTGGGCGGCGTTCCGAATCGGTTCGTGTCGGCGTTGACGTCGATGGCAGCGCCCCAGGCGTGATGGGAGATCGACGCGGACGGAGACGACAGCTCGAATCGTGCCGAGAAGCACCCGTCGTAGGCGTGGATCGTAGCCTCGAGACCGCTCGCCACGATCTGGTTCATGGCGGCGCGGAGCTGGGGGATCAGCTTCCTGTTGCAGGACACGCGACCCAACACGGGCAGGGTCACCGTCATGATGTGTTCCTGTACCCATGAAGGGTCGATCTCGATGAGTCCGCCGTTCCCGGGCTGAGGACGCCCGGCCCACTCGCCGAACCGCTTCTTGATCAACGCCTGCGGCAACACGGCGTCGCCCGCTCGCAGGTATTTGGTTTCACCCGGTGCATGGACCTGCACGACCGGATACTGGAGTCCCGGGGGAAGCAGTGCACGGAAGCGTTTCTCGAGCTGCGCGTCGGCCGGCCGAAGGCCGGCCGACGGTTGGAAGAGCAGGTAGCGGTTGTGCGCGATGCCGATGGTGGCGCCCGTGGTTCGAGTCACGACCAGCTCAGCCGCGCCCACCAACTCGTCGGGCAAGACCCCGATGATGGTGACGCTCGCGCCTCCGAGGAACCGCATGACGCCTCCGGGACCGATGTGTCGCAAACGGGCAGACGTCTGACCCAAGATCCCTTGGCCGTCTTGGAGGTTCGCGACGACGGCCCGGGTCTCAGGCGGCAGGAACTTCGCGTACGCGCCGGGATCGATCGCCGCCGCGTCGATCGGGATCATGTACGGAGAGGGCGGCTGATCGACCAAGGTCCCGTCCTTGTCCGACGAGCTGGTCATCCACGTGTTGTCGGCGGCGACCACCGCGATCGACCCGACGGTGGGAAGTCCAGCGATCGTCTTTCCGAACCCCGGCGGCAGCCCACCCGGTACCCAGGTGAGATAGGCGTCCAGGCTCGGTCCCGGCTCCGGCTGCGGGGAAGCAGGACCGCCCGTGCCGGAAGCGGAGGGCGAGGCGCTCCCGCCGGCTGCATCGGCGTGTCGGAGCAACGAGATCAGCACCGTGCCCGAGACGAGCACGGCGAGGAATGCGGAAACCCCGGCGATCACCGCCCGACGCTGCAACGATCACTCCTTCGCGCTCGACCCTCGGCCCGGCGAGTCTAGGCGGCGCGGGCATGTGCCGCGAGGGAATCCCTCTGAAGAGACCGTCTACCCGTGGGCGGCGGGGTGTTCGAGGCGGTCGGCCAGACGTTCCGCGCGCTCGGCCGCCTCGGCGGACCGCCCGGCCGACACTTCGCCGGCGATGCGGTGCAGCTCTCGTTCGACGTCGGCTTGGAGTCGACCTGGTGAGAGCCGGACCAGGGTGTCCAGTCGCGCGACAGCGAGATCCAGGCGCGCCACGGCGTTGAAGGGATCGCGCCGAGCCCGGTAGGCCTCGAGGGAGATGACCTGTCCCATGACGACACCGTA
>JAYUAK010000398.1:0-16735 GCA_043741335.1 Actinomycetota bacterium | reverse complement strand
TTCCGATGGGGTTTCAGGAGCATTGCCTCCGTCATCGTGCCAGCCGCTAGAGAGGATGGGTGGCTTAGCTTGGGATACGTTGACTCCGAAAACTGGTTTTCGAATTACGTACGACGTGTGTCACGTTGGGGTGGCGATCAGCTGCGTTTCCTGACTGTGACTAGTCAAGGCGTGTGGCGGACGGCTCCTCAGAGGTCGTGTTCTGCTTCAGGAGCTTTGTCACTTCTCGACTGGGTTGGGCAGTTCGAGAAGTCGGAGAACTCGGCCGCCGCCGCCGAGTTTCAGTGGGTTATTCCCTGTCGCAGTAGGTAGGCGCAGAGTCCAAGCGTGACAACTTGGGCGGCGCGATCCTCCTCGGCTGCGGCGAGAGGCACGGCCCAGACCGTGTACCAGGAGACGAGGTAGGGCGCGGCGAGCAGGAGCAGGCAGGCGGTGAGGCCGAGGCGCGCGTGGCCGCGCCATGCGCCGCGAGCGACCCACCCGTAGGCTGTCGCGAACGCTGCGGCGATGATCGCGAACGCCAGAGACTTGCTGAGGCCGAGCCCGGTTAGGCGGTGCGGCAGTGCTAAGTGAGAGCCGTGAGCTGCTGCGCGACTGAGGGGCTTGAAAGCGCTCGACCAGCTGAGGCCGTAGCGCCATGTCGCGAGTCCTGCGATGACGAGAGCGGCGGCCGCGAACGCGGTTGTGTCCAGTCGGTGCTTCGCGGCTCGGGTCTCGAGACCGTGGAGAGGGAGGAGTAGTAGTGGGACCCATTTGATGAAGATCGCGAGCGCCCATGCGACTGCAGCCAAACGGCGGCGGTTCGTTGCAGCAAGCGCGAGCGCTGCGAGCACGGCTGCTGCCATCCATGAGTCGTTGTGCCCGCCACCGGCGAAGTCGAGCGCGAGGAGCGGGTTCCAGCCGACGAACGCGAGAGCGAAGGACTTCGCCCGGGCAAGGAACGCAGCGAGTGCGGCTGCGATGAGGCCCGCGAGCGCGGCGAGAGTCTTGTACACCCAGGCGGCCGCGTCGGCCGACGCGCCGACGGCATGGGCGATCGGCTCCGAACTCAGGGTGAACACAGGCCCGTAGACCGATGTCGTGTGCCTCCAGGCGTGTCCGGCGAACGAGTACGCAGGGTCGGAGGGGAAGGAGCTTGGCGGGTCTCGGTAGGGGTTGGCACCATCGAAGGCTGCGATTCGCGCGTAACCCCAGTACGACCATGCATCGGTCGAGAGTAGGAGCGGTCCGCCTAGCGGTATGACCTGGATGGCCAACGCGAGCGCGGCGACGAGCCTCAGGCGTGCTGCTCCGCGTGACAGGAGTATGAGCCCCGCCACGTAGCAGACGAACGCTGCGACGAGGCAGCCAACGTACAGGCTCCGCCAGCCTTGATCCAGTCCGGCCCGATCGCTCGAGGCCGCAATGGGCGAGGTCGCCGGCCACGCGGCGGAGGTGCAAACAGCAACGAGTCCGGCCGTCACGAGCGCGGCAAGAAGAGCATACGAGCGACGACTCGCGAGAGCTCCACGTCCCGCCGCGCAGGGCCCCTCCACTGGATAGACCGGCCCGACCGCGGAGCCCAAGCTCAGTGACGGACTCACGTCGGGCCTAGAAGGTCGAGGATGCCATCTCCGTAGCGGGCGGCCCGTGAACCCGTGAGCGGCCCGGGTGGCAGTTCGACCACGACGGACGTGTTGGGATAGAGGTGGTTCTGCCAGGTTGCGGCGCTGCCGTGGTAGCGGCGCAAGCGTACGAGAGGGAGGCCGATGAGCTGCGCGTATCGGCGTTCGAGATCCCGGCGACCGCCAGAGTCGTCGACCACGCCGAGAGGTTGATGGAACCAGACCGTGAGCTGCGGTCTGAGCCGCTCGATCAGCCGAGCCGCGAACCGGCTCTCTGGCTCCGAGAGCGCGTGTGTCCCAGAATAGTGAAGATCGCCCGGGCGTCCCGTGGCCTTCCACTGCCAAGGGAAGTTACGGTTCAGGTCGACGCCTCGCCCGTTCTGTCGTGTTCGGCTGGCGAAGCCGTCCGGGTTCAGGTTCTCGAGTATCCAGACTCGCGTGCCCTGCTCCGGCCTTGCGTGCTCGAGCCACGCGGCAACGGCGGTTCCGGCGCACTCGTCACCATGGATGCAGCCGACAACGAGGATGCTTTGCTTAGCGCTGGGGTTCCCTCGGGCCACAACCCGAATCACGCGTCCCAGCGCTGATCGCCCGATAAGAAGCTCGGGGTGGATCAGCGAACCGACGCCAGAGCCAAGCGTCCCACCGAGTACACCGACGGCCGCGACGCACCCGGCAGCCGTTAACCGCCACCTCATCCCCGTCGGCAGCGTGTGCGCGCGCGTTCGTGGCCCAAGACGGATCGGTCCTGCGCCGGAGCCCCGATCAGTCGCACGAGCAGCCAAAACATGGATCGGAACATGGCCATGGACAACAGGACGGATGCATCACTTGCTCCTTCAGCATTCCCGAGCGAGGTCACGCAAGCTTGTCGACAACCATGTCGGGGTGCTCGGAGCGCCATTCATCGAGAACCTCGCTGACCTGGATCGCGTCGGAGCGAGCGCTAACGTGGTTCAGAGGATCGACATCGAGGTCGGTCGCAGTTCGCTCGACAACAAAGAATCCACGAGCACAGAAAAATGCTGTGACTTCGACTACATGGTCACGACTCCCTAGGCGAATGCGCATCGGACCACACCCGGCGTGGAATCTCTGTTCGGCTTCATGAGTGAGGAGCGTCGACCTCGACGTGGAATCGCGTGGCCGCATCGCGGGCTCTTGCGAGGGCCTGGTTGCCGGTCGTATCGGTCGCGATCACGTAGCCGCGCCGGTCGATGTCGAGTTGGACGGGCCGGATCGTTTCTCCTATCTCGATGTAGGAGTCCGCTTGCACGATGCCGGGTCGTTCACGAACGGCGGCGAGGCTACCGATACTTCGAACGACACCGGTCGGCAGCGGCCCCGGGTCGGCGGTGAAGAAAGCGATTGCGAGTGGCTGCTCGAAACGGGAGAGCGCCACCTCATCCGGCACGGGTTTGCCTAGGGCCTGCAGAAGCGCGACCTCGACGAGATCGACGCCGGTTCCGTGACGCACGAGGTCGGCCATCTGCCCGGCAGGGATCCGAGCGCCGATCTCGACCACACGCACATTGCCGCCCTCACCGACGATCAACTGCGGAAACGCGATCCCGTCCCGAAGCCCACAGGCCTTGACCGCTGCCGCCGCCACACGCTCGGCTTCCGCACGCTCAGCCGCGTCGATCGTCGCCGGAAAGACATGTGCCCAGCCGACAGCGAACCCCAGTCCCGGTGGCCGAAGACGGTTCGACAACGTCAGGACGAACGGCTCACCGTCTCGCACCACGAGAACAGCGTTGAGCTCGAGCCCGGGGTAGTAGGCCTCCAGGATCGCTTCACCCGAGGACGAGAACGAAAGCGTTGAAGCGAGCGCATCTCGAAGCTGACGTTTGTTGTGGACACGACTGATGCCTCGCTGCCCACCCGAGTCGGTGGGCTTAAGAACGGCCGGGAAGCCAACTCGGTCGGCTGCCTGGTCCGCATCCCCCGCGGTGCGCAGGCGCATATACCGTGGCTGCGGCACGCCGTGCTCGGATAAGCGGTCGCGCATCGCGCCCTTGTGCCGCATCACGTGCGCTGTCTCCGACCCGATACCGGGAAGACCGAGCGCCTCCGCGACTGCCGCCACCACAGGCACCGCCCGATCAGAACCAACGGTCAACACACCATCGATAGCGTGCCGCCGCGCGAACGCAATGATCGACTCCAGATCCCGGAAATCCAACGCGTCCGCCTCGTCAGCAAGGACTAAGCCCGCCGCTCGCGGGTCACCATCAACCGCGACCACGCGAAAGCCAGCGGCCCCCGCACCGAGGATCGCAGCGCGCTGCGTGACGCCCGCCCCGACGAACATGACCGTCGGCTTCGTGAAGACGTTCGACATCTTCGGTTGGTGAGCGCGATTTACGGACACGAGGCTCAATCCGTCGGAACGGCCGCGGTCGCGGATCCCTTGATGTCGGGCATGGCCGGATCGGCGAAAGGTGCGGCGGCTATCGACGCCAACGACCCCGTGGAGTCAAGTGTGATCCTCGACACCCGCCGTCTCCTCGTCACACGAACAAACCAACGCGAAGCTATCCGCTTCCGGCGGACCTTTTGTCTGCGAGCCGGTGCCACGCGATGCTGCTTGAGCTGACCGGTGACCTCTCTGGTGCCTTCAATGACAACCCAAGAAACCCGTACGCGCTGCATTCCCAGCAACGTAATAACGCCGGCATGAAGACGACCTGAACGTTGTTCGACTTGCTACGAAACCGCCGTTATCGGCGTCCGCCCGCGAAAGCCGATTGGGCAGCCGCCCATGCGAGCGAGAACGGGCAGCGTGTCGCCGGCAGGGCACTTCTGTGGGCTGACAAGACACGGGAGGCAAGACACAGAAACCTACGTAGGACAACGGGCCGACACGCCGCACGGGCACAGGCGAGAGCACCGTCGGGCAGGCAATCGTCCAGGGCGGCCCTGGCGACCAAGGAACCGCCGGCTAGCAGAAGCCGACCCCTCAACCCGTACCAGAGCCTGGCACGATCGCTAGCCTTGGCCGCAACGAAACCTCCACGCGACCAGATCAAGCCTCGTGCTGTCCGTGCACATTCGGTTACACGTCGCCGAACATTCCTGCACAGTCGGGCACGGCAGCGCGACTGTTCTCGGAGATTAGTAAGGAACAGTGGCGTCGCTTCATGTCAACCGCGAGGGTCGTCGTGTCGGTCGGGGTGGGGGGCGCCGCCGATGAGGTCGTAGATGCGGTGACGGGCCTCGGTATAGCGCCTGTACTGAGTTGCTTCGCGTTCGCTGCTGCTCTTCTGCTTCGCAGTGGTGGAGTAGAAGCGGTGTGCCCAGAGCGAGCCGGGAAGGGCAAGGCGGACGGCGCCAATCACGGCGAGCCCGGGGACGAAGATGCCGAAGGCGCCGAGACGTGGTTTGCCCTTCAGGAAGCAGACGAGCGCGAACGCGAGGTTGAAGGTCAGGATGGCCCCGAGGGCCCAGTGCGGCACGTCCTCTCCCGGGTGGCTGCCGACTGGGGCTGCTGCGAGCAGACACAGCGCGCCGAACGAGAAGCCCATCAACGTCGCCTCGATTGAGGTGCGCCCTTCGTGGGTCCAATAGACATCGTCCAGGTGCAGGATCAGCGCGAACTCGTCAAGGGTCAGTGCTGCTCCGACACCGAACAGACTGGCGAGCAGCAGCATCGAATCGTCGCCAGGCCGAAACGCGATGATCGCCGTCCCGGCGACCAGGCTTGCGACAACGCCTGGCACGAGATGGTGCAAGTGTGTCCCGCTGATCGAGCCGCTGCGCCAGCCCCGTGCTCTGCCGACGCGCGTGTAGGTGCGCGCTGCGACGAACGTCAGCAGGAAGGCGAAGAGAAGGAAGAAAAGCGGTTCTCGCCCTGCGGCGTAGATGTACCGCTGGTACCCGGGTATGAGGTGGAGGAAGTTCGCCACCGGCCGGCTAGCTCGGACGCCGCGGTTCATAGCGCCTCGCGGGACGCAAAGCCGCCGCGGTAAGAGTGCCGTACACGGCATCGAATCGTAACCGCGGCATTGCTCCTAGGCAGGTGCTTGTGGTCTCGGTTGCCAGTATCTCCGCGCCCTTTGGAGTAGTAGCTGACTGGGTCTCGTGAAGCGGATCCTCCAGCGGCCTCCCACACTTGTCGTCGCACGGTCGTTTCGGGTCGCGTATGAGGCGGGTCGTCACCAGTGCGAGCTGCAGACGCACTCTGACTTGCTCGCCGAAGCACATGCGCACGATCTGAGCGTCGCTGTCAACGAGCAGGTTCTTGAGCTACTTGATCGGCGCAGTGTGATCACGCCGGTCGCGTTCGCCGGCCAGGACTCGATAAGTCTCTATGGCGGCCCGCGTTGGGATCCGGCGTCGCTTGCGTGGCGGGACGAGCCCGGCTTCCGTTGCCGCTGCTCCTTGGCCGGCGCGAGCGTCTCCTTGAAGTAGTTGCGCACCGTGCGCGCCGTCGACTCTGGCGGGGAGATCGAGACTTCTGGCTGACGTTGGAGACGCATTGGCGTCCGACGATCTTGTCTTGTTGGTTGCAGAACCGTTATCTGCCGTACGTGACCGGCTCGACGATCATGAGGTTCGATCCGGAGGCGGGAAGGCGGGTCGACCCTTTGCGTGCTGAGGTGCGCCGTTTCGATCCGCCGCGGTTGCTTGCCGAAATGGGTTTCAACGAAGAATCGATCTGGAACTAGGCCCTCCCGGGTTGCGAGGGGCTGGCGAGCCGGTAGATGCCGTGCTTAACCCTGGTGACCTTGTTCGTCTTGGCGTTGTCGGATAGCCAGTCTCTGACCGTGCCGTAGACCACTGGTCGGCCTATGAGCTGCTCGCATGCCCTATGAATCCTTTGGACGCTCATCGGGTCTCCGGCTTGCTCGAGAACGTGGATTATCGTCTTGGCGACAGGGACAGTAGTGCGGGGTAGGCTCCGTTTGTTGGGAAATGGCTCGGGTTGAGGTGAGGCTCTGGTGTGCAGTTTGTCTTTGAGGGCGGCCAGTCTCGGGGTCTCAAGGCGTACTTGAGGGTTCGAAAATGCTCCGCTTAGTTCCACCACGCGTCGCCTGTCTTGACGGTCCAGTCGATTCTGGTCACCTTCGTCACGAGCGTCAGTGGGTGTCAGGCCAGGGGTAGAGGATGAGGTGGATGGCGAGGATCGCGAATCCGGCGAGGAAGACCATTCCGATCCAGGGCTGACGCGCTTCGAGATTGGTGGCGGTTCGAGCGAGGCCCGGGAACGGCGCGAAGCTCCGGCCGATGACGGCGTAGAGCTCGGGAATCAGGAGTGCGACGGCGAACAGGCCCCAGCAGATGTAGCCAACGTCCCATTTGGTCATCGTGTTCTCCTTCGTCCTCAGTCTTCGGCGTTTCGGTTGGGCCAGGGGTAGAAGACGATCCGGGCGCCAACGGTGACGAGGCCGCCGAGGATGATCACTTTCACCCAGCTGTGGTGCTTCTCGAGCTCGCCTGTCGTTCCCGAGATGGTTGGGATTGGGAACCCGTGCCAGAACGCGGCGAGGCACTCGGTGACCAGGATGATGGCGACGAGGGTGCCCCAGATGATGTAGCCGCGTCGTTCTCGGGCTGGCATCCCAGCGTCGGGCGGCTCAAGCGACTCAGTGTGTGCCTGAGGTCGGGGTGCGATCAATGGTGATTGCTGCACCGCCATGCGTGTTCTCCCTTGTGTCTTGCGGTACTAGGCCGCCATTCTAGAACTCTCGATACCAAAGTCAATAGCGATAGTTACCGGCGGCTCACCAAGTAAGCACGAATCTTGACAATAGAGTTAGAGAGGTGTAGGAACCCTCGCAACAGATCACGGGTGTGTCGTTCGCGGTTGGACGCGAACGCCCGCGAGGCAGCCAGAAGCATCGGTTCGAGTGGCGGGCTCGGCGATGTTGAGTTCTAGCCCGCGGCTGGCCGTTAGGTGTGCTTGACGGCGGGCGGAAGTGAGGTGTTGGGATGCGCAAGAGCGATCTGAAGAACAAGACGGTCGTGCAGGCCGCAGTTAGACAGGTCGCCGACGAGTATCTGACCGATCCGAACATCACCTCGGTCGGGATTGGTTACAAGCTGACCGGCGGGAAGCAGACAGGCAGGCTCTCGCTGCAGTTCACCGTTGGCAAGAAGGTCGGGCTCGAGGCGGTGGAGTCGGTTAGCGGGCGGACGATCCCAACGGAGCTCGAGGCGAACGGAATCCGGTTCGACACGGACGTGGTCGAGCGCAGTTTCGAAAAGCATCCAGTCGCCCAGACGCCTGCCGCGAAGTCCGTGCGTAAGCAACGGATCGACCCGATCATGCCCGGAGTCAGCATCGGCCATATTCGTTCAACCGCCGGAACACTTGGCTGCCTCGTGGCTGACAGCGCTTCGGGTGAGTTGCGGCTGCTCTCCAACTGGCACGTACTGAACGGCGAGACCGGAGCGATCGGCGACGAGATCGTCCAGCCAGGCCCATATGACGACAACCGCGTCGACCAAGACGTCTGCGGCAACCTGGTACGGAGCTTCCTCGGGCTCGCCGGCGACTGCGCGATCGCGAGTATCCGGGACCGCAAGGCAACCGAGGACATCCTCGATCTTGGTGTGGCGGTGCGCCAGATCGGTGACCCAGAGCTCGGCGACAAGGTGATGAAGTCCGGCCGCACGACGGCGGTCACGCACGCGTTGGTCACGCGGGTGCACACGATCACGAAGCTCGACTATGGGTCGAGGGGCGAGCAGCAGATCGGTGGTTTCGAGCTCGGCCTCGACGCCAAGTACCCGCCCGGGAACGGTGAGATCAGCATGGGTGGTGACTCCGGCTCCGCCTGGATGGCCACCAACCAAAGAGGCGACGCCACCGACATGATGCTCGGCCTGCACTTCGCCGGTGAAACGGTCGAACCGGCCGAATACGCGGTCGCTTGTTACGCCTCTTCCGTCTTCGCGAAGCTCGAGATTAGCCCTCTCGCACGATCCCCGGCCGGCGTCGCCCCGGGCGCGAAACCGCCCGGCGTGGGCTTCGACAATGCCTTCCTCGGAGACCATCTGGTCGAGCTGCCCATCCCGGCAAACGCGAAGGTCAAAGCTGATATCGCGCCGACCAAGACCGGTGAGTTGGTGCGGCACTACACCCACTTCACGCTCGCGATGAGCGCCTCGCGTCGCTTCTGCCGCTGGGTCGCCTGGAACATCGACGGCAACGCGCTCCAACAACTCTCGCGCGTCAACATGAAGTTCGTGACCGACCGGCAATACGACGCCAAGTTCCAGGTCGGTGACAGCCTCTACGCGGGCAACCGGCTTGATCGTGGACACATCGCCCGACGGGCTGACCTGCTGTGGGGGGGCCGCCAGGAAGCGGAACAAGCCAACATCGACTCGTTCTTCTTCACCAACATCACTCCGCAGCTCGACGACTTCAACCAGTCCAAGCAACACGGGCTGTGGGGCGAGCTCGAGAACGCGATCTTCGATGACGTCGATGTCGAGAACCTCAAGGCCAGCGTGCTTGGCGGGCCGATCTTCAAAGACACCGACTTCCCCTACCGCATGGTCCTTGTGCCTCGCTCCTTCTGGAAGATCATCGCCTACGTCGAGGCAGGAGCGCTCAAGGCGAAGGCGTTCGTGCTTACCCAAGACGATCTCGAAACGAAGCTGGAATCACTCGGGCTGGAGGAATGGAAGCTCTACCAAACCCCGATCCACGACCTGAGCCAGCTCACCCAGCTCGACTACGGCGACCTCGCAGCGGCCGACACGATGCAAGCAGCACCCGAAGCCGTAGGCGCGCCAACCGCCCGACGAATCGAAGCGCGCAGCGAGATCGCGGCTGGCTAGCCGACTAGATAGACCGCTGAAAGCTCAACACGACAGCGACTAGCGAAGGAGAACCGGTATGGAAGGTGTGCCCGCTGATATGTATCTGCTCCCGCCGCCACGGCTGGCGGCGAATGACGAGCTGCCTCCCCACCTAGGCGAGCTCAGGCTCGCAACGTACGAGGGGCGGCGGCCCGACGAGATCGAACCGTTCGCCGCAGAGCCAGCAGAGGACGAGTTCACGGTCGAGCGCGCCGACCTGCTCGTCGAGCGGGCTCTTGGTCACGACCTGGTTCGCTCCCGCCTTGAAGGGGTTGAGTGGGAGTTGATCGGGGCGGCACAGCGGCGAGGTAAGCGGAAAGTGCGCAACGTCCTCGTGGTTGCCTACGACTACACCAACGACGTCGCGATTGAAGTAACCGTGGACGAGGAAGACGAGAGCGTCGATGTCACGGAGGCGAGTTACCAGCCGCCCCCCACCCAGGCTGAGATCGCACGTGCGATCGAGCTCGCACATGCCGATGAACGGGTCGCCCGGATGGACATGGCTGGCCTGGAGGCAATGACGATCCCGCTCGATCCGCCGGCCGCTGGCGAGCCGGGTGCCGGGCACCGACTGCTCGAGGTCGTGTTCGGGCGCCGCGGGGAGCGGCTGCCCGACCACAGGGTGGTCGTCGACCTGAGCGAGAGGCGCGTGCTCCGTGTCGGGCTCACCGACGGTTGCGGTTGCGCCCGTGAGGTCAGGTCCGAAGAGGAGGAGTCATCATGAGCGAAGCCGGAAGTATCACGTGGCCGTCGTCAGCGAACCCGCTCTGGCGGCTGAACTACGCGCTGGCCGACAGCCCTGACGCCGAAGGGATTGCGATCACCCAAGCCCGTTATCGCGACCACCAGGTCCTCTACAAAGGGAGCTTGCCGTCACTGCGCGTCCAGTACGACCAGAACGCATGTGGCCCATACAAGGACTCCCTCAACTACGGCAACGCTCAACAGTTGCAAGGCACGAACCGAGTCAAGACCTACACCGTCTGGAGCTGGGGGCTGAGCGGCGTGGCAGTCGAGGCCTTCCACCGGATCGGCTGGTACAAACTCACCGAACGATGGACGTTCTGGGCCGACGGTCAGGTCACACCACGGCTCTACAGCGCCGGCCTGCAATGCAACACCGATCATCGCCACCACGCCTACTGGCGCTTCGACTTCGACATCGACGGAGCCCCCACCGATTCCGTCTTCGAATACAACACCACGACGCCCGACCTGGGCTGGGGCCCCGGCTGGCACGTCAAACACAACGAGATCACTAGAGTCAAGAACCCAGCGACCCGACGGAGCTGGGCCGTGATGGACATGGCAAGCGTCCGCGGCTACCACGTGATCCCCGGCCCGAACGATGGTATCGCCGACTCCTTCTCAACCCGTGACCTGTGGGTACTCCGCTATCACGGCAACGAAGACAAACACGGACAGCAGGGCAGCGCCCAAGACGACGGACTCACGGCCTACCTCGACAACGAGCCAACCGAAAACGCTGACGTTGTGCTCTGGTACTGCGCCCACCTCGGACACCATGCCGAGCCAGAACACGCTGACGAGTACCACTCCTGCGGCCCGAACCTCATCCCATTCCGCTGGTGATCGAGAAGAATCAGTCGTCCGCGATGCATGTTGTCAAGCGGGTTGCGAATCAGCCGAGTAGCATCGGCCGATCTGTTGTTTTCGACGGAACGGACGGTGGCCTCGTGGCGCGCAAGACGATCCTTGTCTCCGATCTGAGCGGTGCGGAGATCGACGAGAAAGACGCGGCGAAGGTAACGATCAACTACGCAGACGCGCGACGCGGGACGATTGTGCTCGACGTGGCCGCAAGCGAGGTCGAGGAGCTTGCGCGAAAGGGTGTGCGGCAGGCCAGGCGCGGTCGTAAGCCCAAGAGCGAGTAGCGACGAGACGGCAAGTACTGCCAACGGAGACACTCTTGGTGTGGCCGCCTGGGTGAGCGCGGCCACACCATCGTCTAGACCCTGTTTTCGTCTACGGCCAGGCGGGTCCGAGTTGGCCAACTGCCATGGCGACCGCCACAGCGAGCAGACATGCAAGAATAAGCCTCGTGTGCATCGGGAACTGCCCCTTTCGGTTGGGGTTGTCAGCTCCCGGCGCCGGGTACTGTGACAAAAGATAAACCTATGACCAGACGGACAACTACTCATGTCGATGGTCCCGAAGGAGTTGGGCGGCGGTTGCGCCAGGCACGCAAGGCAGCCGAACTGAGTCAGACGGCACTCGCGTTCCCCGGCTGCACGACCGGCTACATCTCCCGAATCGAAGTCGGCGCCCGTGTTCCCTCGCTGCAGCTGATCCGTGAGCTCGCATCGCGTCTCGGCGTGTCCGAGAGCTGGCTGGCACGCGGAACAGAGAAGGAGGCGGATGTTTCTGCCGTTCTGCGTGATGCCGAGCTCGCCTTGCGGATCGGCCAGCTCGAAGAAGCGGAGCGGCTCTATCGGAGCGCGGAGCCGATGACGGCGCATGAATCAGCGCTGGTCGCGGTCGGCCTCGGTCAGCTGGCATTCCAGCACGACGACCTGCCGGGCGCGATCGAGGCGTTCGAAAGTGCACTCGAACTCGAGCCAGAGCTTTGGCACCAATCAGCGCTCGATAGCCTTGGCCGCGCTTACTTCCAAACCGGCGATACAGAAACCGCGATCGCACTCTTCCGACGCGCCCTTACGCGCGCCGGGGCAGAGACCGATCCGGCAGCCCGGCTCCGTTTCGCGGTTCTACTCGCGAACGCACTCGCCGACGTCGCCGCATTCGCCGAAGCCGCTCGGCTCCTTGCCGAGATCCTCCAAGAAGTCGACGGTGGCGATCCTCTCGCGCTCGCCCGAGTCCACTGGACACAAGCCAGACTGCACACCCAGCAGCACGACCATGAGGCAGCATCTCGCCACGCCCGTCGTGCGCTCGAGTTGCTGAACGCGACCGAGAACACCTACTACCGGGCCCGCGCACACCACATGCTCGGATTCGCCGAACTCGACTCCGGCAACCCCGAAGAAGCACTTCGGGTGCTTGAAACCGGGCTCGCACTGCTCGGAGACCTCGGGACCCCGCACGACCGAGCACAGTTCCACCTGGAAATAGCCCGCGCGCTCGCGCTGCTCGGCCGAAGCGATGAGGCCGCCGCTCTCGCGATGCAAACCGCCTCGGAGTACCGCACGGGACTCCCCGCGAATGTCGGGCGGAGCTTCGCGACCCTCGCCGGGATCTTTGAGGACAAGGGCGACCAGGAACGTGCCTTGGAGCTCTACGAGCTTGCCGTTGAGCTTCTCGAACAGCCCGTCAGTCGCTACCTCGCCGATACGCTTGCCCGCCAAGGCGCACTCCTCGAACAAGCAGGGCGCCGCGAGGCCGCCTTCGACGCGTACAAACGCGCCGCCACGATCCAAGCTGAACTCGAACGCGCACGAACTACAGATCGCGAGTCTCAGTGAGTTAGACAGAATTCAGACGTCGCCTTGACGTTCTTGATCTTCGGAGCTCGCCTCATGGCCCGAGCACGTGTACGACCCTTCTCCGCGTCGGCAAGAGTTCTCGTGATGCGGGCGCGGGCTTCCTCAGCTGAGAAGAGGCAAAAACGCCTCACGGCCTGCCCTGCACCATCCATCGTCACGAGATGCTGTCGGTTCGCCTAGGTGCGCAATACTAGAGCCTGAGGGCTGGCGGCATCCCTCCTGTGGCTTGGAACCCTCAGGTCTTGCCTGACCGTGGGCCCTCGTGGAACAACGTTCGAACCCCAGCGAGTGGTGGAAACTGGCCGAGCTACTCGATCCGGTGAGCCCCGGCGTGATGCTCAGTCCGAGAACGCAAGGGTCACCATAAGTGTCAGGTATGAATCCCGACCTTCGTATGTGGGCCGGGGGTTTTGCCTTTGCGGGAGGGTTTCGCGGCGCTGCGGGCGGTTGCGGCGGCCGTGTCGCGACCTTCGCCGGCCGCGGGCGGGCTGGGGCGGCGGGGAGGGCGTCGAGTAGCGGCCCATGATCTGGGCGTTAGGGAGCGTTGCGTATGGCCCGGGATGGAGATCGGTGGCTGTTCGCTTGAGAAGCACACGGAGACGACCCACACAGTGCGCCGGAAACGCTGACACGAGCAAAGGGTTCTATCTCGCGTGCCACGCCAACCTGGTCTTAGAGCTGCTAAGTGAGCGCCGACAGCGGCACAGATGCCGCGATCAGGAGCAGCATTACCCCGCCCAGCAGGAGAGCAGTGGTCGGCGGCGCGAGCCGGAACCGCATGCTGCGAATCTAGACCGCTAGGCGTTCCGAGAACGTTACGGGCGCTTCTTGCTGAGACGGCGTAAAGCGGCCCGCGCGGCGTGGTAGCCGCACATCCCGTGGACGCCACCGCCCGGTGGTGTCGACGAGGAGCAGAGGAAGACCCCGGCGAGCGGCGTCGTGTACGGCGAGACGCGCGCGACCGGCCGCGTGAAGAGCTGGCGGAGGTCGGCCACCCCGCCGTTGATGTCGCCGCCGACGTAGTTCGGGTTGTGGTGCTCCATCTCGGCCGGCCCCATCACCGAACGGGCCAGGATGAGGTCGCGGAAGCCCGGCGCGAAGCGCTCGACCTGCTGCTCGATCCGTTCGGTCATGTCAACGGTCGAGCCGTTCGGGACGTGGCAGTAAGCCCAGGCGGTGTGCTTGCCCTCCGGCGCTCGCGTCGGGTCGAACAGGCTCTGCTGGGCGAGCAGGACGTACGGCCGCCCGGAGGTCTCGCGCTGCCACGGTGCGCGCTCCGACGCGACGATCTCGGCCAGCGTGCAGCCGAGGTGGACCGTTGCCGCCCGCGCGCACTCGGTCGCCTGCCAGGGGATCGGGCCGTCGAGTGCCCAGTCGAGCTTGAAGACGCCGGGGCCGTAGCGAAAGCCCTCGAGGCGTCGGCGATAGCGGCCCGGAAGGCCCTCACCGGCGATCGCGACGAACTGGCGGGGCGTGACGTCGAAGAGGACGGCGCGCGGCTTACCCAGCTCCGCCAGTGACGTCACCTCCCGGCCGGTCTCGATCTCGCCGCCGAGCGAGCGGAGGTAGGACGCGAGCGCGTTGGCGATCTGCTGCGAGCCGCCGCGGGCCAGGGGCCAACCGACCGCGTGGCCGAGGAGCCCGAGCATCAGCCCGAACGCGGCGCTCGGCGGGCGCGTCAGCGGCAACATCGAGTGCGCCGCGAGGCCGCCGAAGAACCCGCGGGCACGCTCGCCGCGAAACGCCAGGTGCGCCAGCGCGTTGGCCGAGAGTGCAGCGCGCGGCCCGAAGTGCGCGAGCGTGAGCGGATGGCGCGGCCTCTGCAGCGGGGCGAGGAGATCCTCGAGCAACGCGTCAGCGTTCCGGACGAGCGGAGCCATCAGCCTCCGGTAGCGGTCGCCGTCCTCGCCGAGCGTCGCGCCGGTCGCCTCGACCGATCGCTCGAGCAGTGCCGCGGTGCCGTCGTCGAACGGGTGCGCGAGCGCCGCCGGCGGGTAGATCCACTCGACGCCGTGCTCCTCCAGCGGCAGCGTCCGCAGGAACGGCGACGCGACACCGAGCGGGTGGATCGCCGAGCAGACGTCGTGCGTGAAGCCGGGAAGCGTCAGCTCGGCCGAGCGAGTACCCCCGCCGATCGTGGCGGCGGCCTCGAGCACGAGGACCGACACTCCGGCCTGCGCCAGAGCGATCGCCGCAGCCAGGCCGTTCGGCCCGGAACCGACGACGATCGCATCCGGCATCGACCTAACGCTACTTGCCCGAACCCGTCAGCTTGCGAAACGGCGCCGTTGCCGTGTGCAGCCCGGACTTGAACGCGCTGTTGTGTCGCACGTTTCCCGCCCGCGACCACTGACGGCGGCGCTCGACGCAGATGACGGTCGTCTCCGGCTCGGCGTCGCACTCGAAGCGCGTAGCCAGCGCTTTCAGCGTCGCCCGCCAGAACGCATCCTCCTTGCGGTGCCCGCCGAGTGTCAGGCCCATCTCGGTCAGGGGATCCTGCGCGCGCATCAGCACCTGCGCCTGCGCGACGGTCGCGCCGTTCTTCTCGAAGGCGCTGAAGGTGATCCAACCCGCGAACATGTGCCCCTGCGGCGTCATGAACGTGAACGACTCATCGTCGGCGTAGATCACGAGGATGCCCGTGGAGAGCTTCAGCCCGCCGCCGAGGGAGGCCTGGAGGAGCGCAACCTCGCCGGGCGAGATCCCGGTCAGCGGGGTGTGGAACTGGCTTCCCTTGGGCCAGAAGGTCGGGAACTCCTCCTTCCAGACCGCGATCACCTGCTGCGGTGTCACGTCCGCACCGGCGAGCGTCACCTTGTACGTCTTCTGCCACATCTTCCCGAAGCCCTGGATCGGCGAGAGCACCTTCTTCCCACCGACGGTGTCGAGGGTGCCGTGCGGTACGTTCGATGCCTCGAGCTTGTCGACGGGCTTCGCCCAGTTGCCCTCGTCGCGGGACTGCTTCTGTACGGTCATCGCTCCTCCTCAGGAGGCCGCGGCCGCGAGCGCCGCAGCTTCGTCGTCGTAGATCGAGATGGCCTCGTCCAGTCGGGTGAGCTCGAAGATCTGGCGGTAGTGATCGTTCAGCCCGCACGCGAGCAGCCGCTGCTTGAGCCGGTTCGCGCGCACGAGCAGCGTCACCAGCAGCCCGATCCCACCCGAGTTCATGTACTCGAGACCGCTGAAGTCGAGCAGGACGGCACTTGCCCCGCCCTCGGTCGCGGTCGTGTAGGCCTCCATGAGCGCTTCTTCCGAAGCGGATGTCACGTCGCCGTGGATCTCGATCACGCTCGCCGTGTCGCTCAGTCGGCGAACTGCCATCGAGGCGGTTTCCTGCCCCATCGTGTTCACTCTCCCTCGTCGTCGAGGATGGTCATGAAGTCCGAGAGACGCGTGATGCGGAAGATCTCCCGGTAGTGCGTGGCCAGCCCGCGGGCCTGGACCTCCTGGCCGGACTTGCGGGCGGCGGCGAGGATGCCGACGATCAGCGCAATCCCCGTCGAGTTGATGTAGTCGACGTCCGCGAAGTCGAGAAGGACGACACCGGCGTCCCCGACCTCGCCGTAGGCCTGCTGCAGGCCTGCTTCGGCGGCGGCGCTGATATCGCCGCTCAGGCCGAGCACCGCAACGTCTTCCTCGCGGCGGACGTCGGCCGCGAACTCAGTCGCGCTCATTGTCGCCTCCTTCGATCTGTATGACGAGCTCGATGGTGTGGCGGTGGCCGTCGCTCGAGACGCGGAGGTCGTCCACCATGTTCTTGATCAGGAACAGCCCCCAGCCGCGTGGCTTCTGCAGGCCGTCGAGCTTGGCTTCGAGGTCGGGCGTCTCCGCCTCGGGAATCTCGCGCTC
>JAYUAK010000397.1:0-3191 GCA_043741335.1 Actinomycetota bacterium | reverse complement strand
GCCTGGTCCGGGTCGGCTTAGTAGTACCCCCCCTGCTGGGTCAGGTAGTCGGTCATCTGCTGGGCCGCGGCGTCCAGGTGCTTCTTCGCGATCCCGCTGTAGTCGCCATTCGCGGCGACGGCCTCTACCAGCGCCAGGTTGAGCTCGGTGCCAAGGATGTCCTCCATCTTCGGCTCGTCCGGCGTCCTCGGCTTGGGGATCGAGTTGTCGACGGCGTCGGCCATGGCCGGCAGCCACCGCTTCTCGGAGACGGCCTCGGGCGATGTGAGCGCCTTCCTGGTCACTGCGGCGCTTCCCGTCTTGGCGAATTGGAGCTGGACGTCGTCGCTCGTGAACCAATCCAGGAACTTGATCGCGCCGTCGGTGTTCGGCGCCGACGGTGGGATCCCGGCGTTGAAGATGCCGATCGCCGGTCCGCTGACGACCTCAGACGGGGTTGCGGCGCAGTCGATCTTGCCCACGATCTTGGATGAGGCGGGGTCGTCGATCTTCTGTGTGAGCCCTGTGTACTCGGTCAGGGCCATGCTCTTGCCCGTCAGCATCACCTGGATCTCCTGGTCGGTGTCGTACTCGACGATCCCTTCGGGCATGAACGGGATGAAGCTGAAGATCCGCTCGAGCGCCCCCACGCCTTCCGGCCCGCTGAACCCTGGCGTCCAATCGTCGTTCGCGAAGCTCCCGCCGTAGGAGTTCAGGAACGGGAGGTACGTTTGCATGATCGGGTTGCCTTTCACCCCTCGGACCGACCAGCCGAACAGGTCGGGAGGGTTGGCTTGGTCCTTCATCGCGGAGGCGATCTCATCCCACGACGTCGGGGCCGCGGAGAAGAAATCCGAGTTGTAGTAGAGCATCTGCACGTCGTCGTCGATCGGCATCGCGTAGAGCTTCGGCGTGTCGTTCGCGACATCCTGCAGCCGCGGACCGACCTTCGGCGGCCAGTACCCCTGGTTCAGCCCGTTCTCGAGCAGGTCTGGGTTCGGCTTCAAACCGGCGTCCTCGAGGTCGATCAGGATCCCCGCGGCGGCGAACTCGGGCACCCAATTGTCGTCCATGATGTAGAGGTCGTACGCGCCGGTTCTGTTGAGTCCGTCGTTCTTCGCGTTCTGGTACCAGCTGTCGTAGTTGGTCTCGTTGTACTGCACCTTGATCCCGGTCTCATCGGTGAACTGCTTGAAGAACGTGTCGCGCAGCGGCGCCAGCGCGTTGTCTTGGAAAGCCCCGATCACGATCTTGTCTGAACTTCCGCCGGAGCTCTTCTTGCCGAGTCCGCAGGCCGACAGCGTCGTCGCTGCGAACGTCGCTGCCCCGAACACTGCGGAGTTCCGCAGCAGCTGTCGCCGCGTCATCCGTGAATCGAACACGTCCTTCATATCGCAACCCCCTCCTGATCGGCCTGCTCACCTCGATCACTGCGATGGATCCTCGTCGTGCCCTCCTCGTCGAAGAAGCACGCCTTGCGGTCGTCGATCCGGACGCCTACCGACTCGCCGAACTCGCCGCGCCAATCCCGTGGCGCGAGAACGACGAGGTGGATGTCACCCGCCTGCACGTCGACGATCGTCTCGTGGCCCATCGGCTCGACCACGTACACCTGTCCCTTGAGCACGCCCTCTTCGTCGGGCGACGTCAACCGTAGATCCTCCGGCCTCACCCCCATCTGCTCCACGGACGCGTCCGCCGAGGCGGACAGCGTGCGTTCCGATACCGCGATCCAACCCTGATCGCTCACGAACCGCCCGGCGCTCCGGTCGATGCGCCCAGGTACGAGCGAGAGCGCCGGATTGCCGACGAACGTTGCGACGAACCGGTTCGTGGGCCGGTCGTAGATCTCCTCGGGCGTCGCGACCTGTTGCAGGACGCCGTTCTCGATGACGGCGACCAGGTCGGCCATGGTCATGGCTTCGGCCTGATCGTGGGTGACGTACATCGTCGTCGTGCCCAGCTCCTTCTGGAGCCGCTTCAGCTCGCCGCGCATCGACGTTCGGAGCTTGGCGTCCAGGTTGGAGAGCGGCTCGTCCATCAGGAAGCATGAAGGCTCCCGCACCATCGCGCGCGCGAGCGCGACGCGCTGCCGCTGACCTCCGGAAAGCTGCTGAGGCCGTCGATCGAGCAGGTGCGCGATCCCGACCAGCTCCGCGACTTGGACGACCGCTTTGTGACGCTCGTCCTTCGGAACGTCGCGGATCTTGAGCGGGTATGCGATGTTGTCCTCGATGTTCATGTGGGGGTAGAGCGCGTAGCTCTGGAACACCATGGCGACGTTCCGTTTGCGCGGCGGCAGCTCGGTGACGTCGTCCTCTCCGATCAGGACCTGGCCGTCGCTGGGTTGTTCGAGTCCGGCGAGGATCCGCAACGCGGTGGTCTTCCCGCAACCCGACGGGCCCAACACCACGAGGAAGACCCCTTCAGGGATCGTGAGGGAGAAGTCGTTCAGCACCTGGACGTTGCCGAAGCGCTTCTCGACGGAGCGGAACTCGACGCTTCGCGAGCGCAGTTCCTTCAAGGGTCCGACCTCGACCAACGGCAGGACCACGATATCACGACAGGCGGTGTAATCGCTTTCATGGATGCCCCGGCTGGCGACGCTAGCTGCCGTGCCGAAACGTGTCAAGACAGCTCAGAGCGAGCGCGATCAGGTCGCGAGCCGACGACCGTCGCGATGGGGCGCCACGCTATGCTTCGCGCCATGTCCCTCCCTCGCAGCCGCGTCGGTGTGATCGGCTGTGGGCTGATCGCGCAGGTCATGCACCTGCCGCACCTGCGCGAGCTCAGTGACGCGTTCGAGATCGCGGCGCTCTGCGACATCTCACCGGGCACGCTCGAACGTGTCGGTGACAGTTACGGCGTCGAACGCCGGACCACCAGTTGGGAGGATCTGCTCGACGCGTCGCTCGATGCGGTCATGGTGCTCACCCCCGGGAGCCACGCGCCCGCCGCGATCGCCGCGGCCCGGGCCGGCCTCCACGTGTTCGTCGAGAAGCCGATGGCGATCTCGATCGCTGAGGGACAGGACATGATCGCAGCGGCCGGCGACGCGGGTGTGCAGCTGATGGTCGGCTACATGAAGCGGTTCGATCCTGCCTACGAGCGGCTCGCCGGGCTCTTGCCGGACCTCGGGCCGCTGCGGCTCGTACGGTTCACGACGCTCGAGGCGCCGCTGCAGGGCTACGTGTCGCACCTGCCGTTGATCC
>JAYUAK010000396.1:0-3203 GCA_043741335.1 Actinomycetota bacterium | reverse complement strand
CGACCGCGAGCTCGAGGTCGCGATCGAGCACCCGTGCGTAGTAGCACGTGTACTCCTTGGCCGTGAACGCGTTCAGGTCGCCACCGACTGCGTCGAATGCCTCCGCGATGTCCTGGGCGCTGCGGGTCTTCGTTCCCTTGAAGAGCAGGTGCTCCAGGAAATGACTGGAGCCGCTGATGCGTGGGGCCTCGTCGCGAGAACCGGCGAGGACCCACACGCCGAGCGACACCGAGCGCACGCCGGGCATGCGCTCGGTGACGACGCGAAGACCCGACGTGTACTCGGTGCGATCGATCGGCATCGGCGGTGGCGCTACTCGGCCGGCGGGGTGCTCTGAGACTCGCCGCCCGGCTCATCGCGGAACCGGCGACCGCGGGGCCTGTCGGCGCTACCGCCACCGCCGGCACCGCCGCGGCTTCCGCCACCGCGGCCTCCTCGGTCCCCACGATCCTCACGAGGCCGACGGTCGCCGCCGTCGCCCGCAGGAGCCTCAGAGCCTTCCGGCATGTCCCACTTGGGCCCGATCGGCTTCAGGCTGATCTTGCCCTGCGCGTCGATGTCCTCGACGAAGACGGTCAGCTTGTCGCCCTCGCGCACTGCCTCCTCCACGCTCTGCAGGCGCTTGCCGCGCCCGAGCTTCGAGATGTGGACCAGGCCGTCACGTCCCGGCACCAGGTTCACGAACGCACCGAACGTGGTTGTCTTCACGACCGTGCCCTCGTAGGTCTCACCGACCAGCACCGGTCGAGGATTCGCGATCTCGTCGATCATGCGGGCCGCTTCGTCGGCGCCCTCTCCACCCGTCGTTGATCCGATGAAGACCGTGCCGTCGTCCTGGATGTCGATGTCAGCCCCGGTCAGCGCGATGATCTCGTTGATCCGTTTGCCCTTCGGCCCGATGACCTCCCCGATCTTATCCACCGGGATCTGGATCGAGATGATCCGCGGCGCCTTGGAGTTGACCTCGTCGCGCGGAGCGGGCAGTGCCGTCTCCATCACGTCGAGGATCTTGAAACGGGCGTCGCGCGCCTGCTTCAGCGCGTTGGCGAGGACCTCGCCGGGCAGTCCGGTGACCTTCATGTCGAGCTGGATCACCGTGACGAACTCGCGCGTGCCGGCGACCTTGAAGTCCATGTCGCCGAGCGCGTCCTCGGCGCCGAGGATGTCCGTCAGCGTGACGTACTTACCCTCGTCCGCGATCATGCCCATCGCGATGCCCGCGACCGGCGCCTTGAGGGGCACGCCCGCGTCCATCATCGAGAGGGTCGAGCCGCAGACCGACGCCATCGACGTCGACCCGTTCGAGCTCAACACGTCCGACACCAGCCGGAGCGCGTAGGGGAACTCTTCCTCGTTCGGGACGACGGGCATGAGCGCCCGCTCCGCCAGTGCGCCGTGGCCGATCTCGCGCCGGCGCGGCGAGCCGACACGGCCCGTCTCGCCCGTGGAGTAGGGCGGGAAGTTGTAGTGGTGCATGTATCGCTTGTTGTCCACCAGGTCGAGCGTGTCGATCATCTGCGACATACGCAGCATGCCGAGTGTCGTCACGTTGAGCACCTGCGTGTCGCCCCGGTTGAACAACGCGGAGCCGTGCGCGCGCTTGAGGACGCCCACCTCGGCCGAGAGCGGCCGGATGTCGGTGGGCGTGCGCCCGTCGAGCCGGATGCCCTCGTCGATCACACGCTTGCGCATGACCTTCTTCTGGACCTGCTTCCACGCGGCGCCGAACTCTCCGGCGCGTGCGGCGAAGTCGTCGCCCAGCACGGACGCCAGGTGCTCCTTCGTCTCGGCCTTCAGCGCGTCGAGCTTCGCCTCGCGCTCCGCCTTGTCCGGCACGATCGCCTCTCCCAGACGGTCCTTGGCGAACGCGCTCACCGCGTCGTAGACATCGTCGCCGTACAGCGGGCGAGGCTCCCACGACTGCTCCGTGACACCGAAGGCGTCCACGAACTCCTGCTGGAAGTCGATCACCTCGGCGATCGCGACCTTGGCGGCCTCGAGCCCCTCGGCCACGGTCTCCTCGGTCGGCGCGGTCGCGCCGTCCGCGAGCAGGGCCCACGTGTTGTCGGGGGCCTCGCCCTCGATCATCAAGATGTCGATCACGCCCGACTCGTTCTTGCGACCGGCGACGACGACGTCGAACGTCGCCTCCTCGGTCTGCTGGAACGTGGGGTTGACGACCCACTGCCCGTCGATCAGGGCCATGCGTACGGATGCGACCGGCCCGTCGAACGGCAGCCCGGCCAGGCACGTGGCGACCGACGCCGCATTCATCGCGGGGATGTCGTAAGGGTTCTCGCCGTCCATGCCGAGCACGGTGATGACGACCTGGACCTCGTCGCGGAACCCGTCGCGGAACGTGGGACGGAGCGGGCGGTCGATGAGCCGGCAGGTCAGGACGGCCGTCTCGGACGGACGGCCTTCCCGCCGGAAGAAGCTGCCGGGGATCTTGCCGATGGCATACATGCGCTCTTCGACGTCGATCGTGAGCGGGAAGAAGTCGATCCCCTCGCGGGGGTTGGAGCTGACGCAGGTGCCGAGCACCTGGGTCTCGCCGTACGTGACCATGACGGCTCCGTCGGCGAGTCGGGCCATCTTGCCCGACTCGAACGTCAAGGTCTGATTCCCGATCTTTCGGGAAAGGGTGATGGTGGCCATGGGCCTGTCCTCCTCATTTTCTTGGCTCATATTCTCGGCGAACCCGTGTGGTCCGCGGAAACGTGGTGCGGGAGGCGGCGGGCTGGCCAGTTGTCAGTGGTGGGCCTCCGGGCGGCGGGCGCGAACGCGCCGGCGGCTCAGGGGCTCGCTACTGATAACCGACCGCAGGTGTCGTCGCCTCCGGTCCGTCAATGGGTCGTTTCGCATCACTCCTTACATGCGGAAGGCGCCCGATGGGCGCCTTCGGTGTCTAGCGGCGAAGACCGAGCTTCGCGATGACCTCGCGATAGCGCTCGATGTCCTCACGCTTGAGGTATTCCAGAAGCCGGCGTCGCCGGCCGACCATCTGGAGCAGGCCCCGGCGCGACGCGTGATCCTTCCTGTGGAGCTTGAGATGCTCGGTCAGGTCGGCGATCCTCTTGGTGAGCACCGCGACCTGCACCTCCGCCGATCCGGTGTCGCCCGTGGAACGGGCGTACTCGGCGATGATCTCGGTCTTTCCGTCCTTCGTCAGGGTCATAGCTGGTCAAGGCTACCAAACGATC
>JAYUAK010000395.1:0-3209 GCA_043741335.1 Actinomycetota bacterium | reverse complement strand
ACGCCGTCGGTCGAACGAAACGGCTTGGGCTGACTCCCGCCTGTTGACCGGCATCTGACCGAATCAATGTGCTGGGCGGCTCGGCCTGTGGATGGGGGATGATGCGCGCTGACACTCGTGCCCGGGGTGGGACTCGAACCCACACGCCCCGAGGGGCAAGCGCTTTTAAGGCGCCGTCGTCTACCTGTTCCGACACCCGGGCGATGGATGCAGCTCGACGTTACCGCAGGTGGGCGCGGTCTTCGCGAACGATCCAGTCGATCGTGCGACGAAGCCCTTCCTCGAACGCGACCGCAGGCGTGTAACCGAACGTCTCGTGCGCCGCGGCGATGTCGCTCCAGCTGTCGCGAACTTCGCCCGGACGCGACGGAGCGTGGATCGGATCGGGGTGCTCACCCGGCACAAATCCACGGATCGTCTGGAGGAGCTCGTTCACCGTTCGGCGTTCGCCTCGACCGATGTTGAAGGCGCGACCCCACGCTCGCTCCGGCGCGTTCGCTGCAAGCAGGTTCGCTTGCACGATGTCCTCGACGTAGACGAAGTCGCGCGCCTGTTCGCCGTCGCCGAAGATCGTCGGGGCGTCGCCAGCCAGCATGCAGGAGATGAACCGCGGGATGGCCGCCGCGTACTCAGACATCGGGTTCTGTCGTGGACCGAAGACGTTCAGGTATCGGAGCGCAACCGTCGGCAACCCATACGTCCGGGTGAACGCCTCGAGGTACCGCTCCCCCGCGAGCTTCGAGACGCCGTAGGGCGACGCCGGTCGTGTCGGCAGGCCTTCGTGGAAGGGAAGCGTGTCGGCGTTGCCGTACACCGCCGCGGACGAGGCGTACACCACGCGCCCGACACCGGCATCCCGCGAAGCAACCAAGACGTTGACGGTGCCGGTCACGTTCACCTGGTGCGACGAGATCGGGTCCGCGACGGAGCGGGCCACCGACGGGATCGCCGCCTGATGGAACACGACCGCGGCTCCGTCCACGGCACGCATCACCTGATCGAGGTCGCGCACATCGCCATCGACCAGCTCGATGTCGGCGGCGATGTCCGCGAGGTTCACCGAGCGTCCGGTGGACAGATCGTCCAGAACACGGACGCGGTCGCCACGCTCGAGCAGCGTGTGGGCCAGGTTCGAACCGATGAACCCGGCGCCTCCCGTGACGAGCACGAGCCCGGCGCGATCGCGATCGCCGACGCCGGCGCCGGCGATCGCGTTACTAGTCCGCTCCATACTAGGTCGCTCGCCGGAGCGCGATCTGACGCACCCGCCACTCGATGCCTCCGCTGCCGCGCTCGGCGACATCGGCGAGCGCTGACGCGAGCTCGGGCTGCGGCTGGATCTCGCCGTCTTCGACGAGCACCGCCAGGTTCATGGCGAAGATCGTCGCGGTATCGGATGGCGAGACATCCATGAGCTTCACATCGTTCACGAGCCGCTCGGTTCCGGGTGGATCCGGCATGGCCGCCAACTCGGGACCGGCAACCAACCGGCCCCCGGCGCGTTCGACGACGCCGCTCGCAAGGCGTACGTAGTCGACGAGGGCGGGTTCGTCGCTCCAGAAGTCTTCGATCTCGTCGAGCAGAAGCACACCGTTCGGCGCGAGCTGCGTCGCCCACCGCGCGACCACGTCGACCCGATCGGGAAGGTGGGCGAGCAGCAACCGGCAGAAGAGGACATCGGCAGGACCGACGGGGAACGGCGTTGCTAGAGCGTCGTGCTCCTGGAACTCCACTCCCGGCGGCGCTTCACGGCGCGCGCGCTCCAGGAAGATGTCTGAGCGATCGAGCCCCACGGTCCGTACCGGACGAAGCACGTCGGCGATCAGCCGTGTCGTGTTCCCGGGTCCGCACCCGAGATCGATCGCCAACCGCGGCTCGTGGACGCCCGCGCGCGCGAGGAAGGTCCGCGTCGTGGGTTCGAACATCCGAGCGACCACGTCGAGCCGGTCGGCAGCGAACTCGGAATCGCCGTACGTGTAGCGCCCCCTCGACATCCGCGTTAGCCCACCCTGCCGTTCACCAGGTCCGCCAGCGCTCGAACATCCGCACCCTTGACGGGACCGGAGCCGCTTACGGCGAGGATCAAGTTGTCCACGCGCCAGACGTAGACCAGAACGCCGGCGCCGTCCGGCGTGGTACCGATCAGACCGAATGCGCGATCGCCGAGGCCGGCGGATGCGATGTCGCGCGCATCCGGCAACTGGCGCGAACGGAGGTCGCCAACGTATCGCTCGAGCGCACGCTCGGCTCCGGTCGCGTCCCGGAAGAGCCCCGTGATCCCCTGCACGATGATGCTGTCGTTCGTGAGCGGTTTCGGGGCTCCGCCGTTCGTGTGACCGCCCGGGAAGAACAAGGCTAGATGTCCGATCTGGAACCCGTCGGTCTGGAGCTGCGCGCGTTCCGCGTCGTCGCGAGCGAACGCGGTGAGGTCCTGGAAACCGGAGACCGCGTCCACATACACGGTGCCCTTCAAGGCATCCGAAGGGCGCAGGACGATCGCGTCGACGTCGGCGCGAGCGAACCGGCCGCGATCGGTGACGGCCGGAGCGGTGACGGATGGAGCGTCGGCCGAATGACACCCCGACGCGACGAGCGCCGATACGGCGACCGCTGCGAGCAGTCGCCGAACGGCAGTCATGACCACGCTCCCACGCGCTCGACGCTACCAGCGCGATGACGGTTCGAGTGGGTCTACGGGCCGACCGCGATCGTGATCGACTCGATGTAGACCGTCTGCGTCGGGGCGCTGTTCTCGTTCGGGTTGCCCGGGCTGGGCGTGCCCGGGATCGCCCCGATCTTCGTGACGACGTCGAGTCCCTTGATCACCTTGCCGAAGATCGTGTAGCTCCCTTGGGGCGGGTCCAGCCCCGGCGTCGCTGCCAGCGTGAAGAAGAACTGACTCCCGTTGGTGTCCGGGCCGCTGTTCGCGTACGCCAAGAGGCCGGCGCTGTCGAACGTCACCTTGGACGAGGTCTCGGTCGCGAAGTGGTAGCCCGGTCCCCCGGTGCCGTCGCCCTTCGGGTCGCCGCCCTGGATCACGAAGTCCTTCACGATGCGGTGGAACGTCAGCCCGTCGAAGAAACCCTTGTCCGCCAGGAACACGAAGCTGTTCACGCCGATCGGCGCATTCACCGGATCCAGCTGGATGACGATCTGCCCGCACGAGGTCTGCATCGTCGCCGTGTAGGTCTTGGACGGATCGATGGTCA
>JAYUAK010000394.1:0-3209 GCA_043741335.1 Actinomycetota bacterium | reverse complement strand
GGAAGGCAACGAAGAATCGAAGCCTTCAGGCGAAAGGATCCGTGCAGAAGGCGAAGGGCACGGTCCAGGGTGTGGCCGGCAAGGTCGAGCGGAAGGTTCGCGCCGCGACGAAGAGTTAGCTCATTGCAACGTCAGACAACGGAGGGAGAAGCGACATGATCGCAGCCATCGGATTGGGGTTGGTCGGTACCGTACTCGTCGTCTTGCTAGTGGTTTGGGGGATCATGTTCATCGTGAGGCGGGCGTAGTTCCATCCCGCCGTTCTTGGCCGATCATCGTCGAAGGGTCTTTGGATGAGATCGTTGTTGTCCCTTGCATACATCGTCATCGGCGTCGTCGTGGCGGCGTCGAACCACTACTTCGTGCATCTCACCTCGGTGAAGCCGATCGCCTCGGCGCTTCTGGCGGTGTTGTTGTGGCCACTCATCCTCTTCGGGGTGAGCCTTCATCTGAAATAGCTCTACGTGGCCTACCGGGAAAGCGAGGCGCTGATGAACGAACCAGACTCGACTACCTGCCCGACCTGCGGTGAGGGCACCCTGAGCACGATCGACTTCGGTGACCAGCAACCCGAGAGTCGTCAGGTGCAGACCTTCACGTGCGGCCACGAGGTGGAAGGCGCACGGCTCCAGACCGCAGATACCGATCGGCTCGACGTGGAGCAACGCACATCGGAGGAGACGGTGAGGCCCGTCGACATCGAGGACTTGTGATCTCACCCAGGGAAGGCGTTAGCGAATGACTGAGACGGATGAACACGGAGGGGACCCAGAGATCGGCGTATGCCATGTATGCGGGCAGGCGTTCGACACACAGTTGGCCCTGTCCCAGCACCTCATGGATGTACATGAGGACGACGTACTTCACTCGGACCCTGCGGAGTAGACCCGCATACGGTCATGTGCCGCGCCGAGGCGCCCCGCCATCATCGACACCGAGCCACTCCTGCGTCTGAGCGTCGAGGCCCGCACCGCTGTGCTCCTCGAGGAGAAGACGGCGGCGATCCTCGCCATCATCCGCGGCGGAGCGGCGACCACATCGGAGGATGCCGCACGCCATAAAGGAGGACCCTGATGCAGGAGATGCAGCTGCTCGATGTGGAGCGACGGTTCGAGCGGATCGAGCGGCTTTTGCGTGCTGCGGCCGATGAGGCAAGGAGCGCGCGCCTCGACCTCGGGCTTGATCACGGCGGCGATGATCGCTAGGCGAGGATGATGTTCGGCGTCCTGGACGACCTCGAACGCGCCGGCGGCGAAGTGTCTCGCCAGCGGTTCCTCGAGATCGGCGAGGAGCGTGCCTACAGCCGCCGAGGCATGGCCGGGTTCTATCAGCAGCTCGTGGAGCCGGCACCGGGATCCAAGACTCGACTGACGGCCACAGGCCGGAAACGTCTGCGGTTCCTCCGCGAGCGATTCGGCGCAAAGAGCTGACCGAATCGCCGAACCAGACCGGGCCTTCGCTCGTATGCCCACTGCGCACCTCGGTGAGGGGCGCTACCAGCCGTGCGCTGCGGAGCAGGAGGGAGGAGACGAAGACCCTGCGTCGGCCGGCCGATCTCAGCCACCACACTCGCATCAGGAGGTCGCAATGACACGACTCGCTCGTTTCCGGCCGATCCGGCTCGGTGCCGTCTTGCTGTTCGCCGCGGCATCTCTGTTCGGGCTGGCGTTAGGCTCCGCCGTCGCTGTGGGGTCAAGGGGCTCGAACACGCTCCCTTGCAACAGTGGCGGGCAAGGCTGCATCAGCATCGGATTCACCGATGCGTGGTTCGACGGCGGTACCGTTCAGCTTGAATACTCGCACCGGTTCTTCTGTGATCGGTCCCAACCGAGCGGGGCCGAGACCGACTGTGAGGCCGGCAAGGTCGCGGCCATACCGCCGTCGAGCGGTCCGGTCGTGAGCAATGTCTATCTCCTGATCCCGCTCGGGTTCTCGCCCCCCGGCTCGACGTTACAATGCGGGGCTCGATGCATCGATCAGCCACGCACGATGGATCTGTCGCATGCCTTCCACGGAATGGGTTCGAACGCCGTCATCGGTCCTCGGAGCTTCGTGATCGAAGATCCCGAATCGTTCCAGTCGACATGGTGGCCCGTGGTCCTCGTCGGCGTGAAGAACCTGACCGCTTGGAACACGATCGTGGCGGCGAAGAACATCGCCGCCGTGGACGGCTGTCAGACCAACGGCGGCTGCAAGCCCGAAGTCGAGACGAACGCGTTCGTGTTCTTTCAGGTCCTCGGACCAGGGATGAGTCCTCAGGGGCCGGCCTAAGACGAAGTGGGGCGGTCCCGACGACTCACGTCGTCTGGACCGCCTCTTCATGGCTGGATCCTTCCCCATCGGGGGAGACGTTGATCCGCCAGGGGGTTGAACCCATGGATAGCCGAGAAGCAAGCCTCCGGGATCAAGTGGGTCGGGCAGTTGGAATCGTCGGCCTGTTAGGGATCGCCTTGATCCACTTCCTCGACGCGTTCAGCGCGTTCGACGAAAGCAAGTTCGTGTTCGTGCTGTACATCCTGCTGATGATCGTCACGCTCCTCGCGAGCGGGATCTTGCTCCGCACGGACTCCCGGCTCACGTGGATGCTCGCGGGGGAGCCCTCGATGGAAGACGGGTAGGCCTCGGTGTATGGTGGCGCCGATGGACGAGCCCAACTCGACGTCCTGCCCGGTCTGCGGTAAGGGCACCCTGCACACGATCGACTTCGGTGACGAGCGGCCCGAGAGTCGCCAGATACAGACCTTCACGTGCGGCCATTAGGTGGAGGGTGCGCGGCTCCAGACCGCCGACATCGATCGGCTCGACGTGGAGCAGCGCACGTCGGAGGAGGCGGTGAGGCCCGTTGACGACGAGGACTGAGCATGGTCTGATCGCCAACTTTGAGCCGAGTGAACAACCGTCCTCTTCGGGGTCGGTCTGCATATCAAATGGAGATTCGGCCTCGTGAAGGGTGGGCCACTCCTGCCGGACTCTTGATAGCGACGCCGACTCGGACATGACGGTCTGCCTCGTGATGGGATGGCGCGGATGAACGCTGTTCTGGACGGTCTTCGGACCATCATTCCTCACGCGGCCCACCGCCGCGGCGCTTTGGTCAAGACCTTCAGGCGGGTTCGGGCGACGGGTCTTAGTGGTGACTACTTCGAGTTCGGCCTCTACCGAGGATCGACGTTCGCCCACGCCCAGAGAACCGCCGAGCGCCACCTGCC
>JAYUAK010000393.1:0-3211 GCA_043741335.1 Actinomycetota bacterium | reverse complement strand
GGAGGGTTTCCACGAGGCGCGGGTCGACGCCGGCGGAGACCAGCACGCGATCCCGGCCGTGCCCGCGGGCCATATTCACGGCCTCGACCAGGGCGGTGGCTCCGTCGTACAGCGACGCGTTCGACACTTCGAGCCCGGTCAGCTCGCAGATCATCGATTGGAACTCGAAGAGCGTTTGGAGCACACCCTGGGAGAGCTCCGGCTGGTACGGGGTGTAGGACGTGTAGAACTCGGAGCGGCCGGCGAGCGCCCAGACGACGCTCGGGACGTAGTGGTCGTACGCGCCTCCGCCCGCGAAGCACACCATCTCCTCGACGTTGCGGTTGCGGGTCGCGAGCTCGCGCATGTCCGCGACGAGCTCCATCTCCGAGACCCCGGCGGGGATGTCGAGCAACCGGTCGAGCCGGACATCGGCGGGGATATCGGCGAACAGCTCGTCCAAGTCGGAGAGCCCAAGGGTCGCGAGCATCGAGCGAATGTCGTCGTCGGTGTGCGGCGCGAACTTCACGGCCAGGAGTCTACGGTCGGGGGTTCGCTACGACCGTCGGCGCTTCCGCTATCCGGATGCGTCTTCCAGGCCGTACTTGGTCACGAGGGAGAGATAGTCCCGCTGGTAGAAGACCTTGCAGCGGATCTCCGGGTACCGCTCCCGAAGGCGGCGCACCTTGCGGTTCTTCTTCGTGACCAGCTTCTGGTTGAGCGTCGTGATCTCGATGTAGAGGTCGTATTGCGGCAGATAGAAATCGGGCGTGAACCGCTGGAGCACGTTGCCCTCGGTGTCCCAGTCGATGTCGAAGGACGTGGGCTCGTACTCCCAGGAGATCGCGTAGAAGTCGAGCAGTTGCGCGAACTGGCGTTCGCTGGCATGGGCGAAGCCGATGGCGTCGCTCTTGCGGAGTTCGTCGAGACTTTCCGGTTCGGCGCTCACGCGCCCCCGGCTGCCGCCCGACCGGCCTTCCGCGTTGCGAGGGTCCCTTCGAGGTCGTCCCACACCTTGTCCAGTGCGATCGCGAAAACGCCTTGGCCCTTGTTGAGGAGGTCGATCACGGCCTCCGGTGAGTGAGCCTCGTAGACCCCCTTGCCGTCGGACATGAGCGTCACCCCATGGGTCGGGCGATCCATCTCCTGGAGATATTCGACCGCCTTGCGCACGCGCTGAAGGGAGATGCCCGTATCCAGGAGGTTCTTGATGACCTTGAGCGATACGAGATCCTGGAAGGAGTACAAGCGCTGGGTTCCGGACCCACGCGCATCTCGGACCGACGGCGTCACCAGGTCGGTACGGGCCCAATAGTCCAGCTGGCGGTAGCTGATGCCGACGATGCGGCACACATCCGGAACTCGATACCCCTCTTGTTGGCTCATGACAACTCCGTAATTACGCGGGTGTTCGCCGAGCTTAGGGGTGGCTCCTGGCCGTGTCAACGGCAAGGAGGCGATCGGGGCCGATATCGGTCAGATGGGGCTCAAGGGGACCCCCAAGCACGCCGACACCTGTATGAGCACGAGGGACCACCCCGAGATGAGCACGAGGGACCACATGAGACACCTCAACGGCCGTCAGTCGCATATCCGTTCGATCGGCGCCTCGGTCGCCGTGTCGGCGGCGCTCGCTCTCAGCCTGTCCCCCGCGAGCGCCACGGCCAGCCCCCTCATCGCCCGGCCCCACGCCCGAGTGGAAGTGGGCACCGACGCCTGGCAGGTGTTCAAGGCCACGAACGCGAGCCGCGCTCGGTCCCACCTGGCCGATCTCCAGCTGAACCGAGCCATGTCGCAAGCCGCCCGCAGGCATAGCCTGGCGATGTCCCGCGCCGGCGAGCTCTTCCACACCTCAGATGTGAACGTCTACCTCGACGGGATCGACTGGCACGCCTGGGGAGAAAACGTCGGCTTCACACCCGGCGATGTGGCAAGCCTGCAACAGGCGTTCATGGACAGCCCGCCCCACCGCGAGAACATCTTGAACCGCGCGTTCCACCACGTGGCGATCGGCGCAGTACGCGTGAACGGCACGCTCTGGGTCACCGTCTTCTTCTACGGCTGACCCGAACAACGGGCCAGCGATCCGCACCATCGCTCAACCGTCGAAGTCCTCGGGCCGTACGTTGTCCAGAAACTCTCGGAACTTCTCGACCTCTTCTTCCTCATCGCCCGGGATCAGGATCGAAGCCTCCGCGAGCACGTCCTCCTGCGCGAAGATCGGGGCCGACATCCTGACCGCGAGGGCGATCGCGTCGGAGGGTCGAGAGGAGATCTCGAAGTTCTCGCCACCGCGCTCGAGGTGGATCGTGGCGTAGTAGGTGCTCTCGCGGAGCTCCGTGACGACGATCCGTTGCACCTGGATCGCGAGATCCTCGAGGATCGTCTTCATGAGGTCGTGGGTCATGGGACGCGGTGTCACGACACCTTGGAGTGCCAACGCGATCGCCGCGGCCTCCGCCGCCCCGATCCAGATGGGGAGGTAACGCTCGCCGCCTCGCTCCCGCAGCAGCACGATCGGCTGGTTGGTCGGGAGCTCCACACGCACGCCGGTCAGTTCCATCTCGATCATGGGCTCACCTGCACTGTACGGGCGACCCCCGGCGCGGGCAACCTCAGGAGGCGGTAAGCAGCGGCACGAGGGCGTCCGGATCCTCGCGGAGCGCGCGAAGGTCCTCGACGGCCAGGATGTCGGCGAGGTTGCGGTACCGCTCCGCGAAGTCGAGCCCGTAGCCCACGACGAACCGATCCGGGCAATCGAACCCGGCGTACCGCACGGAGAGCGGCACGATGCGCCGGATCGCCTTGTCCAACAGCGCGCACACCTCGATCGAGGCCGGTCCACGCGAGCGGAGCACGGACAACAGGTAGGAGAGCGTGAGGCCCGTATCGACGATGTCCTCCACGAGCAGGACGTCGCGCCCCGTCAGATCGACGTCGAGGTCCAGCAGGATCTGCACGCGTCCGAGGGACTCCTCGGCGTCGCCGTAACGGCTGATGGCCATGAAGTGCACCTCGAGTGGAAAGGGAAGCTGGCGCATCAAGTCCGCGAGGAACACCGTGCCGCCCTTGAGCACCGAGATGAGAACGGGTTCCCGCCCCGCGTAGTCCCCGGTGACGGCGCGGCCAAGCTCCTCGATCCGGCGGCGGATGTCCTCGCGCCCGTACAGCACGCTCGCGACCTCCGTCATCGGTGGCGAGCCTAGCAGCACTCTGAGGTGACCCCGCGAAA
>JAYUAK010000392.1:0-7542 GCA_043741335.1 Actinomycetota bacterium | reverse complement strand
TAGGAGACTGCTGAATAAGTCGACTCGGGGTGCTCGCGATCGGGTGGACGAGCCGCCAGGCTGTGGGCATGCAAGGACACAGCGATCCCAATCGTGAGCTGCTCGATGCAACGGCCCTTTGCCGCCAGCTCGTGCCTGAGGAAGGCGTCGAGGCGTTCCTCGCCGATCACCGCCAGGGGCTGTTCCCCGACGAGTGCTTCGCCGACCTGTTCCCGTCCGGGCGAGGTCGACCGTCGGTGCCCGCCGACCAGATCGCATCTGTGATGGTGCTCCAAGCCCTCGAGGGACTGTCCGACCGCGACGCCGCACGGGCCCTTCGGGACCGCATCAGCTGGAAGGTGGCCTGCGGGCTCGCCCTTGATGACCCCGGGTTTCATCACTCGGTCCTCACCTACTGGCGCACCAGGCTGCGGGCCTCCGAACGCCCCGAGCGGATCTTCGATGCGGTGCGCGAGGTGGTCGAGGAAACGGGAGTGCTCCGGGGCAAGACCCGGCGAGCGCTCGACTCCACGCTGCTCGACGACGCTGTTGCCACCCAAGACACCGTGACCCAGCTGATCTCGGCGATCCGCCGGGTCCGCCGGGTGGTCCCCGAAGCCGCCGGGGTTCGCCTCGCCGCACACGACTACGACGCCGGCGCCAAGCCCCTGATCGCCTGGGACGACCCGGTGGCCAAGCAAGAGTTGGTGAGCACCCTGGTGAACGACGCCCTGGCGCTGATCGAGAAGACCGAGGGTTCCACCCTCACCGCCGAGCAGCGAGACGCCGTGGGGCTGCTCGGTCTCGTGGCCGGCCAGGACGTCGAGCCGGGCGAGGTGCAGGGAACCTGGCGGATCGCCCGCCGAGTGGCGCCGGACCGGGTGATCTCCACCGTTGACCCCGAAGCCCGCCACATGCACAAGTCCCGTTCTTCCTACCGCGACGGCTACAAGGCGCACATAGCCGTCGAGCCCGACACCGGGATCATCACCGCTCTCGCGCTCACCCCGGCCAACGCCGGCGACGGCCCGACGGGGGTGGGGCTGCTCGCCTCGGAGGAGTCCGGGCTCGAGGTGCTCGCCGACTCGGCCTACGGCTCGGGTGAGGTCCGGGCCGCGCTCGCCAAGGCCCGCCACCGGGCGATGATCAAGCCCATCCCGCTGCGCCGCGCCGTCCCGGGCGGGTTCAGCATCGACGACTTCACCATCGATACCTCCGCCTCCACCGTCACCTGCCCGCAGGGCCACACCGTTGCGATCACCCGGCGGGGCAGTGCCAACTTCGGCCCCCGGTGCCGGGCCTGTCCGATCCGCAACCGGTGCACGGCATCGAAGGCGGGACGCCAGATCACGGTCCACCCACACCACGACGCGATGTTCGCCGCGAGGCGCCATGCCGAGACCGAGGAGTTCAAGATTCCATACCGTCGCCACCGACCCATGGTGGAGCGATCGATCGCCTGGCTCGTCGCCGACGGCCACCGAAGGGTCCGCTACCGCGGCGTCGCCCGAAACCAGCTCGGTCTGTCAATGCGGGTCGCCGCCATTAACCTCAGACGGCTGGTCAACCTGGGCCTCGACCACGACGGAGGATGGGTGCTCGCGACCACGACGACATAGGGCGGGAGTCCGCCTGTCACGCGTGAACCTGGGCCATCCGGCTCTCAGCAACCTCTGAGCTTGAAGACTTTGATGACGACCGACCTGCCGCGGCGCGTCTGACGTGCGACGCCCCATATGACCTTTGTTCAGCAGTCCCCTAGGAGTGCCGCAATTTGTGAGTCCGGCCCATGCGCACGTACACGAGACCGCCGGCGATCAGGCTGACGATCGCCAGTACCAACGTGAGGTCGGCCCGCTTCGTGCGGTGGCCGGTCACGTGATGGAGTTGCCCCAGGATCGAGGGCAACTTGTCGGCGGGGATCGTGAGGTACAAGACCCCGATCACAGCCAGTGCGATCCCGATCACGAAGAGCACGATCGCGAGCGTTCGAGCGGATGAACCGTGCATAGCCCACCTCCCGGAGTGAGAGCTCCTCGACAAGCACGAAGAGGCCTATTCAACGAGCCTCTACCACCGACCCTAGTTCGGCTAGCCCCGGAGCGGCAGTGGTCAAATGGCCTAGTCGCAACTCCGTAGCTCTCGGGGGCATCACGAAGCTCATCGATCGGGGACCTGACCGTCGCCGATTCCGCAAGGAGCTATTGTCAAATGTTGTGGACGGGCCCTCATGCGGCGGCGTCCCCCTTGTTCCCCTCGTCGCTCCTTTCCTGTAGCTGACCGTCGATGAACTTCGCGCTCGTGCGGACCAGGGCGACGAGGTGCGGCGCGTTCACCCGGCGCCACCGCTCCTGGGCCGCCTGGACCAGCTTGAACGCCATGGCCAGGCCCGCTTCCCTCGAGCCGGCGCCCTTGGTCACTTGCTGTCGAAGACGCACGGTGGCGAAGGTGGACTCGATCGGGTTCGTGGTCCGCAGGTGGATCCAGTGCTCGGCCGGGAAGTCGAAGAAGGCCAGCAGCGCGTCGAGCTCCCCGCTGACTTTCTTGGTGGCCTTGGGTGCGAGGCGAACTCCTCGCCGAAGGTGAGCACCGCGTCGAGGGCCCCCGACCGGGACTCCGCGGAGTAGATCGCTGCCAGCGCGGCCTTGGCGTCGTCGTGCAGCCGCTTGGGCAGGGCGTCGACGACGTTCGCCGTGACGTGCACCCAGCATCTCTGTTCCTTCGTGGTCGGGAAGACCTCGCGAAGGGCGGCCCAGAACCCCAGGGCGCCGTCGCCGACCGCGACCGCCGGCGCCTGAAGGCCGCGCTTCTTCAGGCCGCGCAGCACCTCGGCCCAACTGGTGGTGGACTCCCGATAGCCGTCGGCGAGCGCCACCAGCTCCTTGGTCCCGTCGGGACGGACACCCACGATGACCAGGCAACACAGCCGGTCCTCCTCCAGGCGGATGTTGAAGTGGATCCCGTCCACCCACCAGTACACGTAGTCGAGCTTCTTCAAAGAGCGCTTGCTCCACCGCTCGTGCTCTTCCTGCCAGGACTCGGTGAGGCGGCAGATCGTCGAGGCCGACAGGCCCGCGTCGGAGCCGAAGAACGCGGCGAGGGCCGGGGCGAAGTCGCCCGTCGACAACCCCCGCAGGTACAGGACCGGCAGGACCTCGGTGACCTTCGGGGAGCGCCGCATGTACCGAGGCAGGATCGCGGATGTGAATCGCTCGTCGTCGCGGCGGTCATCCACTCTTGGCGCGGTGATCTCGACCATGCCGGCACCGGTCATCACCTCGCGCCCTCGGGCGTAGCCGTTGCCCACCACCACTCCCGCCCCGAGGCGTCGAGCACGTCGGTGTGGGCGTCGAGGTAGGCGCGGCGCTCGGCCTCCAAGGCGAGGGCGAGCATCTGCCTCGCGGCGGCGCGGCACAGCTCGTCGAGGTCGATCACCATCTCCTCGACCGCCGCCGGCTTCCCTACGGGGGCGTCTTGCGCTATCTTCAACATTAGGTGTACTCCTTCCCGCCGGCTCCTACCGGCGATCTGCGTTCATGACGCGTGAAGGGTACGCCGCCTTCTTTCAGGGATCCCGCATCCACAACTTTCGGTTATAGCTCGCTTGCGTGTCCACGCGGATCCAACCGCGCTCGCGAAGCTCGAGAGCCTCCGCCTCGCCGAGCGGTGCGAGGGCGGAGCCGACGAGCTGCTCGTCCGACGTGCGGAACGCCGGATCCTCGAATCCCATCCGCGCGGCCAGACGCCGGAAGATCTCGGTGTTGGGCAGCGCCTCGCCGACCGGTTCGATCGCGGGTTCGTTGAACGTGAGGTACGTCTGCCCCCACGACCACAGCACGTCGTGATGCTCCACCTGCGTGTTGGCCGGCAGGACATAGTCGGCGTGACGGGCCGTGTCGGTCATGACGTGCTCCAACACGACGGTGAACAGATCGTCGCGTCGCAGACCCTCGAGCACCAGGTTCTGGTTCGGTGCGATCGCCGCGGGGTTCGAGTTGTAGACGACGAGGGCGCGGATCGGCGGATCCATGGTCGGGTCGGTGGGCGCGCGTCCCACCTGCCCCATGTTCACCGAGCGGACGGACGAGTCCTCGCGGATGCCGATCCCGCAGGACCAGTCGATCCGATCGAAGAGCTGGAACGTCATGTGGCAGAGGCCGCCGCCGCGTTCTCGCCACGCACCGACCACTGCGGGGAGGCAGCTGATCGCGAGGAGCGCCGCCGCCCCGTGCGCGTGATGCTCCATGCCGACGAGCAATCGGATCGCGGCCGGGCGGGTGGTGGCATACGCGCGCGCGAGATCGCGGATCTCCTCCGCGTCGACACGCGTGATGTCGGCGACCCGCTCGGGGGTGAAATCCTGCAGACGCTCCTGCAGCTGCTCGAACCCGACCGTGTGCTGTTCCAGATAGTCCTTGTCGTGCAGGCCTTCTGAGACGATCACCTGCATCATCCCCAGCGCGAGCGCCGCATGGGTGCCCGGCATGGGGCGGATGTGCCGGTCGGCGGCCGCGGCAGTTCGCATCTTCGACGAGTCGATGACCACCACGGTGGCGCCGCGCTCCTTGGCCTCGCGGATGAACGGCCAAAGATGCAGGTTGGTCGAGATGGTGTTGGTCCCCCACAGGATGATGTAGCGGCTGTGCGCGAGATCCTCGGGGAGGAACCCCGGTCCGCCTCCCATCGTCATGTTCAGGCCCGCCAGGCCGGCGCTCCCACAGACCGCCCGCACCCAGGTTCGTCTCGCCGAGTCGCGCGAAGAACGGGTCGCTCATGGCGCTCCCCTGCACCAGGCCCCGGGTGCCCATGTGCTGTAAGGCATCACGGCCTGCCCACCGCTCTCCGCAACGATCGTCTTCAGCCTGGAGGAGATGTCGTCGAGCGCCTCGTCCCAGGAGACCCGTTCGAACCCGCTCGATCCCTTCGTCCCCGTGCGACGGACCGGATGTAGGAGGCGGTCCGGGTGATAGGTCCGGTCCTGCACGGTGACCGTCTACGCACAGGTGTCCGGGCAGTCGTGCGGGCAGGCTCCCCGGGTGACCCTGACCGGCTGCTCGGCGATCGCCACGGGCGAAGCCTATTAGGTCTAGTGCCAGCCGCGGATGTGACCTGCCTCAGCCACGCGTTCGATCGCGATCTCGTAGGCTGCAGCGCGGTGCGAGATCGCGTGCTCGTGCGCACGGTCGAGCACGGCATCGGTCGCCGTCTCCATCAGCTCCTGCAGTCGGTGGTTGACCCGCTCCTCGCTCCATCGCTCGCGTTGGATGTTCTGCGCCCACTCGAGGTAGGAGACGGTCACACCACCCGCGCTGCCCAGGATGTCGGGGATGACGGTGATCCCTCTCTTCGTCAACGCGTCGTCCGCCGCCGGCGTCGTGGGGTAGTTCGCGATCTCGAGCACCAGGTTGGCTCTCACGCGCTCGGCGTTGTCGTCCCTGATCGCTTCCTCGAGCGCGGCCGGGACGAGCACGTCGCAGTCCACGCCGATGATGTCGTCGCCATCGAGCGCGTCGGCGTGCTTGAAGTCCACCACGCTCCCCGTGTCCTGCTTGTGGGCGAGGACATCCTTCGGATGCAGACCCTCGGGGTTGCAGATCGCGCCCTTCGAGTCCGATACCGCCACGACTTGGTAGCCCATCTGATGGGCGAGGACGGCGAACCACGATCCGGCGTTGCCGTACCCTTCCACCGCGACGCGGATCTTGTTGCGGGTCCATCCACGGTGGTGCGCGATCCGATCGAGGCAGAGGAGAGCGCCGCGACCGGTCGCCGCGTCACGGCCCAACGACCCCCCGAGCGAGATGGGCTTCCCGGTGATCACGGCCGGCGAGTCGCCGTGGATCTTCGAGTACTCGTCGTACATCCAGGCCATCTCGCGCGGACCCGTGTTCACGTCCGGCGCAGGGATATCCCGATGCGGTCCCACGACCATGTCGATCGCCGCGAAGAACGCGCGGCAGAGCCGTTCGAGCTCCTCCGTCGAGAGCGTTTTCGGGTCGATCTTCACGCCGCCCTTCGCCCCGCCGAACGGCACGTCGAGCAGCGCGGTCTTCCAGGTCATGAGCGCAGCGAAGCACCGGAACTCGTCGAGCGACGCGTTCAGGTGGAAGCGCAGGCCGCCCTTGAACGGCCCGCGTGCCGCGTTGTATTGCACGCGCCACCCCTGGAACACGTCGAGCGATCCGTCGTCCATCGGCACCCGGACCTGGACCGCGACCTCGCGCCGCGGGCTCTCGAGGACCCGGCGGGCGGACTCCTCGAGCCCGATCCGGTCGGCCGCCTGTTCGAAGAACCCCTGCACGGCCTCGAACAGCTCCATCGGGGCCTCCTTCCTGTCAATGTCAACGTGCGGGCACCGGTACATCCTCGCACGCGCACGCGCGCGCGCTCAGGTGGCAAGGGGGTGCGGGCCCTTCTAGACGGGCAGACCTAGGATCCTCGCGGCGTTCTCCCCGAGGATCGCCTCTTTCTCGCCGAGCGAGAGAACGGGCAAGTCCATGACGAGCTGCACGCCACGAGCGAGGTCGTACCAGGGGAAATCCGTGCCGAACAACAGCCGCTCCGGCCCGATGTCGGCGATCATCCGTGCGAGCTCGTCGGGGGTCGGTGCCTTCGGGGCCCCGGTCCACTCGATGATCTCGCACAGATCGAAGCTCACGTGAGGGAAGGCCTTCGCCAACGCGACGGTCTGCCGCCAGCTCCCGCCACCGACGTGAGCGAGCACCACGTTCATCCGTGGGAAGGCACCCAGCACCTCGGCGAAGGCATCGGGCTCGGCGACCTTCTCGCCCCCCTTCGCCGAGCCGGTGTGCGAAAGCATCGTGAGCCCCATCTCCTCGCATGCGCGGTAGACCGGGTGCATCCGGGGATCTTTCGGCTCGAACCGCTGCACCACCGGATGGATCTTGATCCCCCGCGCGCCGAGCCCAGCCATCTGTTCGAGATGTGCGACATTCTCCTCAGGCGAGAGGGTCGAGGGGTCGACCGCCACGTACGGAGTGATCTGCGGGAGATCAGCGAGCGCTTCCACCAGCCACCGGTTGTACGACGTCATCCGCTCGGGCATGGTCGCCTCGATCTCGGCGATCGCCGCCGCGCGCTCCTCGGGGTCCTGGTCGGCGGGAAGCCTCGAGATGGCCTCCTCGCGGAACAGGTCGACCGCGAACAGGTTCACCGCGACCCCGTGCGCGAACCCGGCCTCGGCGAGTGCGGTCACTGCGTCTTCCACGTCGCCGCTGTAGGGGCCGAACCGCACGTCCGGCTTCTCTCCGTACTCGAAGATCTCGTAGCCGCCCTTCCACCACTCACCGATGGCCTTCGTCTCGTAGAGGTGCATGTGTACGTCGACGAGCAACGGCTCGGTCATGGCGCGCTCCTCTCCTCTCCTCTGGCATCCGCTGCCGCCCGCCGCTCCATCCGGACGTCTCGGCCTTTCGCCCACCTAGGCCGATCGCAGATCCGACCTAGGAACTCGACGATGGTGTGCGCGGTCAGGTAGGACGTGATCCCGGTCGCAACGTCGAGTTGCGGGTTCACCTCGACGAGATCGAAGCCGACGACGTC
>JAYUAK010000391.1:0-7550 GCA_043741335.1 Actinomycetota bacterium | reverse complement strand
GCGACGTGCGGATGTCCAGGTAGGCGTTCGTGCGGACCGTGGCCTGGATCGTGCCCAGCAGGTGCCGAAGGATCTGGTCCTGGTCGAGCGACGCGACCTGACGGAGATCGTTCAAGATGTCGCGGCGGACCTCTTCCATCTGATCCTCGGTCGCCGCCCGTTCGGGATCGAATCGGGTTTCGAAGTACGAGACGAGCTTAGACGCGATCACCGGGTTCTCCGCAAGCGCGTCGTTGCGATACTCCTCGGTGAAGCGGGTGGAGATGCGCTGGCGGTACTTCCGGAACGCGCGCAGGATCCCGACCTGGCTCCAGGTGAGTCCGGCAGTCACGACCAATCGGTTCAGCGAATCGGATTCGGTCATCCCACGCCAGACGGCGACGATGCATCCCTCGACGCGCGAAGAGCTCTGCTCCAGGTCCAGCACCGCTCCGCGAGAGTCCAGGACGCCGAAATCATGGATGTAGGCCTTCCCCTCGCCGAGCAATCCCGTCGGGACCTCCTCGACGACCCGCAGGCCGAGCGCCTCCAGGATGGGCATGAACGCCGACAGGTCGACCTTGCCCCCGGTCTTGTAGAGCTTCACGCGAGTCAGGCGTTCACCGGTCGACTCGTTGCCCAGGCCGACGACGAAACCCTCCTCGCCCTGCCCCATCTCCTCCAGCTTGAGCACGTCGCCGGCGATGAGTCCCCAGTCGCTATTCGTCTTGTAGTAGTCGGGGAACCGGCTGGCGTAGCGTTGCGTGAGCGCTCCGCCCCGTTCGGGCCCGACGCGTTCGATGAGCGCGTCGCGCAGATCGTCGTCCCAGGTTCGCGCCAGCCTCTCGACCTCTTCTTCCAGCTCCTCGTAAGGAACCTCGGGGATCTGAACGCCCGGATCCACATGCACCGTGAAGAAGATCCGCGCGCTCTCGGTCTCACCGAGCGAGAGGTGATAGTCGACCGTGGATCCGTGGAACCGCTCCACGAACAACCGTTGCAGACCTTTGCGAAGGTCCGCGTTGAAGCGGTCACGTGGAAGGGCCACAACGATCGAGATGCTCCGTCCATAGAGATCTCGACGAACCAGAACGCGTATGCCTCCGTGGCGTTCCAGCTGGAGAAGCCCGCTGATCAGCCTCCGGAGCTCGCCCGCTGAAGCCTGGAACAGCTCGTCCTTGGGGAACGACTCGAACAGCGTCGTCGCGGACTTGTAGTCGTGGGACCCGGGGATCAGATCCTCAGCCGTCAGCACCTGCTCGAGCTTGTGATGCAAAAGCGGCGTCTTGGCCGCGGGCTCCATATACGCCTTCGACGTGAACAGTCCGATCATCCGCGCCTCGCCGACGATCTCCCCCTCGGCATTCACACGGCGCACGCCGATGTAGTCCATACGCGCACGCCGATGCACGGTCGAGTAGGCGTTCGTCTTCGAAAACACCAACAGGTCACCGTCCTCGATCCGGCGCCGGAGTCCCGGGTCGAGCGAGTCCAGAAGTGTGGTCTCGGCGAAGCTGGACCGACCGGCATCGGACAGGATGCCGAGTCCCGAGCCGGCGACCGCGTGGATCGCGCGACCATCGGGCGTGTCCATCAGCTCGTACTCGCGATAGCCCAGGAAGACGAAGTTGAGCTGCAACAGCCAGTCAAGGAAGTCGACCGTCTCGCCCACCTCTTGCGGCGAGTAGCGGACCGCGGCCTGGCGCGCCATCTCGAGCATGTGATGGGCACGGTCCTGCATCGGCTCGAAGTCGCGCACCACCAAGCGGACATCACGCAGGATCGTGCGTACACGCTCCTGCAACTCGACGCGCTCCTCTTCGGACAGTCGCCGATCCAGCTCGAAGTGCATGACGGACTCGCGGTGCGATGCGTCGCGCGCGGAGGACACCCGTTCGAGCCGGCCTTCCTCGTCCCGGGCGGTGCCGATCACCGGGTGAAGGATGCGACGAACGGTCAGGTTCCGCGCGGTGAACTCTTCAGTGGCCGAGTCGACCAGGAACGGGGAGTCGTCGCTGTTCGTTTCGATGACGGTTCCTGCGCAGGTGAACCCGTCGTGCTCGATGTCGGGGTTGAACGCTCGTACCGCCGAGGGATGGAGGCCACGCTCGTCCACGAATTCGAAGGTCGAGCGGACCAGACCGTAGAGCTCGTCGGTCGATGCCGCGAGGATCTCTTCATCGGAGAGGCGCCGGAGGTATGCCTTCGCAAACGCGGCGACGGTCTCTCGACGTTCCGCAGGGGCTCGTTCATCGATCAGAGCGAACAACGGGGCCAAGGATGGGCGGGGTTCGGCGAATGATGAAGGAGCGGCGGACTTTTGGCCCGCGCGAGCACCGGGACTGCTGTTGGTTTGCTCCACCGTGTCCGACACGTGGCCTCTCGATGACGTCGATGCCGTCGGAGCGCCATTGTGACAGACGCCGGAGAGCCCGGGGAGAGCGCCGGGGTACAGAGCGGGCTTCAGTCTGGAAGGATCTCGTGCGAATGCGTCAGCTCGACCACCGGTCGGAGGGTCGCGGCCACCGAGCAATACTTGGACTCCGCAAGATCGATCGCCCGTGCCGCCTTCCCCTCGTCGATCGCGCCCGTCAGCACGAAATGCGTATGGATCGCCCGGAACGTCCAGGGCGGCTCCGGGTCCTGGGTCGTGCGGATCCTGACCTCGAGGCCCCGCAGATCCTGGCGCTGCTTCCGCAGGATCACCACGACGTCGTAGGCGGTGCACGCGGCGAGCGAGAGAGGAAGGAGATCCGAGGGCTTCGCGCCGGGTCCCTCCGAGTCCCCGCCCACGTGGACGGGCTCTCCGTAGGCGGTCAATCCGTCGAACTGAAGCCGTTCACCGGTCCAGATCAATCGTTGTTCACCCACGCCGCGCCGAGTCTATCGGCCTCCGTCGTTCGACAAAGGGACGCGACTTTCGACCGTCGTCCCAGCTAGGACCCCCAAGTAGGCTGCTGGAGGGACATGAGTGAACGACGCGTTCGCGTGATGGTTGGCGAGGGGCAAACGGCTCGCAAGGGCTTGCTCCGATTCGTGCTGGAGAACGAGGGCTATGACGTCGTGGCGGAGGCGACGTCCACACTCGAGCTCGCGCAGCGACTCGCGATCCACCGGCCCGACGTCGTGGTGCTGGACGACGGGATCGATGCGAGCGCCGTCGGCATGATGCGTGAGGTTCTGCCTTCAGCAAAGGTGATCCTGGTTTGGCCACGAGGTGTCACGGCGGTGGGCTCGGACGCCCGGCTGGAACCCTCGGAGGTGATGACCTCACTCGGCCCGACAGTGGCTCGCGTGATGGGCCGTGGAGGCGTCATCGCTCCCCCGCGGCCGCGCGTTCCCCCACCCGACGTCATCGTCGTGCCGGAACCCGAGCCACCGACGGAGCCTGCGGCTCCCGTTGCGGTGATCGAGCCGAGAGCTCCGTTCGAACCGAGCACGTTCGCCGCACAGACGGAGGCCGAGTCCCCCACCGTGGGTGTCGTCGATGTTCGAACGGAACCCGTCGTCGTCGTTCCCGAGGCCCTAGCTGGTGTCGTGATGGAACCGGCGAGCCTCGCCGCGCCCCAGTGGACCTACGCCGCGGCCGGAGCACCTACGACCGCCTCCAAGCGCCCTGATCCACAGGCCTCCGTCGTCCAGTCCTCGCTCGTGGCGGCCGTCGCCGTCATCGCGGCAGTCGTCGCCATCGTGCTGGGGACGACCTATCTGAGCAACCGCACCGTCGCGATCCAGAGCGTCTCGGGGAATGTGGGCACCTACACCTTGCCGGGCACCGGAGGAACGGGTTCAAGCGGACCCACGACCGCACCGGGGACGTACGAGGGCGTCGTTCACATCCAGGCGGACGGCTCGATCCGCCTTCGAGGCTCGGGGAACCTTCGCTTGCGCATCGACGGGATCTCCCACATCGTGGCCCAGGGCGACGTCCAGATCCATGGCGACGGCGTCATCAACAACGTGTCTTCGTCGCATGTCCGCGTTCGCGGGAACGGCACGATCCTCATCACCCTGCACGACGGGCACATCCGCCTGCGCGTGCAGGGTTCGTTGACCGCCCAGGGGACCGGAACGATCCGCATCGGTGGCGATGGGCGGTTCGTCATCCGCCACCACCCCATATGACTCGGGCCGATATGACTCGAGTCGATATGACGCGGATGGCCCTCACTCGCCTCCGGTCGCTGGAGTAGGCTCCGATCGTGGACCGGGATGTGACCCCCGAGCGCCCGCGCATCGACGTCGTCGTTGGCGAGGGCCACCCGATGCGCAGAGGCCTGCTCCGCTTCGTCCTGGAGGGGGAGGGATTCACGGTGCTCGCCGACGTCTCCACCGCCGTCGAGCTCGTCCAGGCCCTCGCCGTTCACCACCCCGATGTCGTCGTGTTGGATGACGGCGTTGGACCCACGGCGGTCGTGCTGACGCGCGAGATGCGTCCCGACGCGAAGATCGTCCTGGTGTGGCCACCCGATCTGGCACCCATCCGTGGCGACGCAACCGTCGACCCGACGCAGGTGCTCCGCGAACTGGGGCCGGCCGTCGAGCGGGCGTGCGGCGTCCCCCTGATCGAGCCCGCTACCGCAACCGTTCGGACGATGACGCCCCGGGCATCGCGACGGTCCATCCATGCGCATCCCAGTACGGGCATGGCCACCGTCCTGCCCGGTCCCGGTGTCGCGCGGGTTCGCCCACGAGACGACGAACCGATCATCGTCGACCGTGAGCCGGCACCGATCCTGATCCTTCCGGTCTCACCCGTCGTCGAACGCGATCCCCAGCCCTAGGTGTCGATCCAGGACTCCACCGCGACGCTGCGACGCGTCTACGTCCGTGCACCCGTCGCGGCCGATCTCCTTGGGTGGAAGTCGTTCGGATGGCGGTCCGAGCCAGATCCTGCTCAGGCCGCCGAGGAGCACGCCGCGTTCCGCGCGGAGATCGAGCGGACCGGCGCGGAGGTCGCGATCGGCTCCTCGCCGGTCGCGGGCGATCCCGACGCGATCTACACGTACGACCCCGTGCTCATGACCGACGCCGGAGTGATCCTGCTTCGCCCGGGTAAAGAGGGCCGCCGCCCGGAACCCGATGCCGTCGCCCAGGATCTGGCCACGGCCGGGGTCCGGATCGCGGGGGGGATCGAGCCTCCCGGCACGGTCGAGGGCGGGGATCTCTTCTGGCTCGACCGCTCGACGCTCCTAGCCGGGCGTGGCTACCGGACGAATGACGCCGGCCTCGCACAGCTCCGTGCGTTGCTCGGCCCGGCGGTGGATGTGATCGCGTTCGACCTCCCGCACTTCCACGGAGCCGACGAATGCCTGCATCTGATGTCCTTCGTTTCGCCGCTCGATACCGATCTCGCGATCGCCTATCTGCCGATGATGCCCGTGCGTCTGCTGGAGATCCTCCGCGACCGCGGCGTGCGCGTCGTCGAGGTTCCCGACGAGGAGTTCGGATCGATGGGGCCGAACGTACTGGCGCTCGGACCTCGCATCGCACTCGCCCTGGACGGAAATCCGCAGACTCGCCGCCTCATGGAGACCGCGGGCGTCGACGTCCGGACCTACGCCGGTGCGGAGATCTCACGCAAAGGTGACGGTGGCCCCACCTGCTTGACCCGGCCGCTAACACGTGGCTGAAGCCTCATCGGTCCAGGCAAGCTGAACCCGATGCCGTTCGGTATCGTTCAGCGCCATGGCGTGGCAATGGTGGCTGTTCCTCCACATCGCCGGCGTGCTGGCCTTCGTCGGCGCGCACGGCGTGTCGATGGTCGTCCTCTACCGCGTCCGGGGTGAGCGTGACCGGCGACGGATCGCCGAGCTCATCGCTTTCAGCGGCACGACGACCCGCCCCATGTACATCGCCCTTGGGGTCCTCACCCTGGGCGGCGTCGGAGCGGGCCTCTCGCTCCATCTGTTCTCCGCGTGGTGGCTCTGGATCTCGATCGTCATCCTGCTCCTCACGATCGGACTCATGACCGGGCTGGCGAAGCCGTACTTCCGCAAGATCACCGCCGCATGCGAGGTGCGCCCTTCAGGCGTCCCGCGCGTCTCGGACGAAGAGCTCGAGCAGCTGCTGAGCTCCGGCGAGGCGCACGTCATCACGGCGATCGGCGGGATCGGGCTGCTCGCGATCCTCTACCTGATGCTGTTCAAGCCGTTCTGAGTCAAAGACTCGGGGTCTAGGCCGGCGGGAGCGGCCGTGCTGCAGGGCCGCTCACGACCTCGCCGGTCTGACCGAAGCGCGATCCGTGGCACGGACAGTCGAACGTGTGATCACCCGGGTTCCACGTGACGGTGCAGCCCAGATGCGTGCAACGCGCACTCATCACTTGAAGCTCCCCGCTGGGGTTGACGTAGACGGCGAGCTTCTCGCCTGCGCGCTCGATGATGCCGCCCTCTCCGGAAGCGAGCTCCGAGACCACCTGCGTCACCGTCCGCGCGATCAGCACGTCGCGCGTCGCTCGTTCGCACACCTCTTGCGGCACCGACCCCAGCAGGAAACCCTTGGCGCCGACCATCCCTTTGTTCCCGACGATGATCACGCCGGCGTCGACCTCATCCGCCGCGGCCAGGATCTGCGACGCCGGGTCACCTTCTCGCAGCAGCACGTCCGTCGGCACCTCGCCCGCATACGTCGCGATCGTGTCCTGCGTGATCAGCTCGCCGGTCTTCGGATGCCCGATGAACACGAGCGTCACCTTCGCCTCGAGAGCCTCGGCCAGCTCGAAGCCCTTGCGGGCCGCTCGGTCCGCGGTCGCCGAACCGTCGGTCGCGATCAGCACCCGTTGATAGGCGGGGGCGTCTGATCCTACGGACGCCGAGCCCATCACCAGCAGCACATCGCGAGGCGAACGCAAGGCCAGCCGGTGTGCCACCTGGCCGAGCCCGACCTTCTTCCCTCGACCGCCCGAAACGACCACGAGTCCGATGTCGTGCTCGTCGGCGAGTCCGATCAACGCATCGGCGGGGACGCCCGCTCGCACCTCGCCCTGCACGTGCCGCGCGCCGGCAGCCTTCGCCTGTTCCATGGCGGTCGACACGGTCTGTTCGGCATCGGTCGGCTTGTCGAACGCGCACGCAACGATCAGATGCGCCGAGCCGGCCTTCGCGAGCGCGGCCGCCACCGCACCGGCCTCCTGGGCGGAGGCGGAGCCGTCGGTGCCGAACAGGATCCGCTTGTACGCCACGTGAAGAGCCTTCCGGAGGGACGAGAGACGGCGTGGTGCGGGCGCCACGATACCCTTGGTGCCGCATGAGCGACCGCGTCTTCAACTTTTCCGCCGGACCCGCCACGCTCCCGGTTCCCGTTCTGGAGCAGGCACAGCGCGACCTGCTCTCGTTGCCCGGCCTCGGCGTGTCACCGCTCGAGATCTCGCACCGGAGCCCCTGGTTCGACGGTGTGATCGACGAAGCCGAGGCGAATCTGCGTGCGCTGCTGGGCATCTCGGATCGGCATCACGTCGTGTTCTGCCAAGGTGGCGCAACGATGCAGTTTTCGATGGTGCCCATGAACCTGTTGCGCGGCACCGCGAGCCCGGCGGCGTACGTCGTAACCGGAGCCTGGGGGGAGAAGGC
>JAYUAK010000390.1:0-3226 GCA_043741335.1 Actinomycetota bacterium | reverse complement strand
GCCCCGCTGCATCAGAGCATCCGCGTCTCCTATTCGAAGCTCTCGACGCTCGAGAACTGCGAGCTGCAATACGTGCTGTCCGCGGAGCTGGGGCTCGGCAACATGGTCGGCTACCAAGCCTGGGTGGGAAAGACGGTCCACAAGATCATCGAGGACTGCGAGAACGGCGATGTCGGACGCACGCTCCCCGACCTGGTCGCCGAGGTCGACCTGCGGTGGCGCCCGCAGGAATTCCCGTCAACGGCGGTATCGGAAGCCTGGCGGCGTCTGGCGAAGAACCGCATGCTGCCGAACTGGTTCGGTCGGTTCGGCGAGCATGCTGCGGTGGGCACCGAGCGCGGGTTCGAGTTCGCGTACGACGGGGCGACGATCAACGGCTATATCGACCGCATCGGGCCGGACCCGTTGGGGTTCGGCACGCGCATCACCGACTACAAGACGGGCGGGACCTACGCGGCACCGAAGGCGAATGAAAGCTTGCAGCTGGGCATCTACTACCTGGCCGCGCTGGAGGCGCCGGATCTTCAGGAGGTCGGGCCGATCACGGGTGTCGAGCTCGCGTACCTGAAGGGCGCGTTCCGCACGGGTGAGATCGAGATGCGCGAGTGGGAGCTGGGTACCGGCGAACGCGAGGCCGAGTATCAGCAACGCATGCGTGAGCGCCTCTCCACGTTGCTCGCCGAGCTGCGGCGACTGGAGGAGGTCGAGCGCTATCGACCTCGGTCTCAGGCCGACTGCTTCTTCTGCGACTTCAAGACGTTGTGCTCGTTGTATCCGCAAGGCGCCCCGCTGTTCCCGGTGGGGACCGCATGACCGACGGAATGTATCCGCCGGAGATCGTCACCGTGATGGGCGGCCGCGCGCCGACCGCTGAGCAGTGGACGGCGATCTCGTGGCCGCTCGAGCCGTACGTGCTGGTGGCCGGAGCGGGCTCGGGCAAGACCTCGGTGATGGCGGCGCGGGTCGTGTACCTGGCGCTCGCGGCGATGGGACGTCTGGAGGCCGACCACGCAGGCGTGTTGCCCGGCAACGTCTTGTGCCTGACGTTCACGAACAAGGCCACCGAAAACTTGAAAGCGCGCGTCCGGCATGCGTTGGCGGATCTGCATCTCGCCGAGGGCGAGGAACCCGAGATCACGAACTACCACGGGTTCGCGGCGCAGCTGCTCGACCGCTACGGCATGCTCGCCGGCATCGAGCCGGACCAGCGCGTGCTCTCTCCCGCGCAGCGCACCGAGCTGTGCGCGCGGGTCATGGACCTGATGACGTTCGAGCACGTGGTCACCGAGCGACAGGAAGGTGTCATCGACAACATCCTCATGCTCGACGATCAGGCGTCGAACCATCGCCGAACGCCGCAGGAGATCGTCGCGTTCAACGAGGAACGTTTGGAGCAGTTGAAGGAGCACCGCTCGGACAGGGCGTATCAAGCGGCTTTGGAACGCATCGAGCTGGCGAAGGGCGCCGCGATCTTCCGTCGCCTGAAGCGCGACCTGGGAGTGATCGACTTTGGCGACCAGATCTCGTTGGCGTTGCAGGTGGTCGAGCAGCACCCGCACGTGTCGGTGGAATACCGCCAACGGTTCAGCGCCGTGTTGTTGGACGAGTACCAGGACACCGACGTCGCGCAGGCGAGGTTGATCGCGGGCGTGTTCGGCGGCGGACATCCCGTGACCGCGGTCGGCGATCCGGACCAGAACATCTACGCATGGCGCGGGGCCAGCCTCTTCAACCTGTTGGACTTCCCGCAGCAGTTCCCGCGCGCCGACGGCTCGCCATCCGTGCAGCTCCCGCTCTACACGAACTTCCGCTCGGGCGCGTGGATCCTGGAAGCGGCCGACGTGATCATCTCCAAGCTGCCGCAGGTGCAGCGACCCGACCCCGACAAGCGGCTCGTTCCGTGGATCGAGAACGGCACCGGCGAGGTCCACGTGGCGCGCATCTCCGACGAGTGGAAAGAGGCGGAGTGGATCGCCGGCCGCATCGTCGAGCTGCACGATGGCGGCGCGAAATGGTCCGACGGGGCCGTGCTGTGCCGGTCGAGTCGCCTGTTCTTATCGTTGCAACAGGCCTTCGCCGAACGGGAGATCCCGGTCGAGATCCTGGGGCTCGCGGGGCTGATGCGGCTGCCCGAGATCGTGGAGGTGCTGGCGTACGCGCGCGCGGTGAGCGACCCGCTCGCAAGCGTCGCTCTGGCGAGGATCCTGCTAGGCCCCCGGTATCGCGTGGGCTTCAAAGATCTCGCGCGCGTCGCCGCGCTCGCGAAGGTCAAGAGCTACGCGCTTCGCCTGGAGGACGAGGAGGAGGGCGAGGCCACGCCGTTCCTGTTCGCCGAGGCGTTGGAGCATCTGGATGAGGTGGACGGACTGTCCGAGGACGCACGCGAGCGTTTGGAGGAGTTCCGCGGCGAGCTGGTCGAATTGCGCATCCATGCGCGCAAGCCCGTCGGAGAGTTCCTGGGCGAGATCGTCCGGCGGACGGGGATCCTGTCGGAGCTCGACGCGCACGTCGACGCGACGGTCGCGGCGGCGGCAAAGCGGAACCTGGCCGCGTTCATGGATCAAGTGCACGCGTTCGAACCGGTCGAGGGAGAGCTGACGCTCCGCGCGTTCCTGGACTACGTGGACACCGTCGAGCGGCTGGACAAGCAGGAATGGTCGCCGGTGCAGCCTTCGGGCGAGGACTCGGTGAAGGTCATGACGATCCATGCCGCGAAGGGGTTGGAGTTCGACAACGTGTTCGTGCCCGGCATGGCGAAAGGACTGCTGCCCAGCAACCGCATCCAACACAACCCGGCGGAGCGCGGAAAGTCGATGGACTTCGAGCTGCGAGGCGACGCGCAGATCCTGCCGAAGTTCGATGGCGTGCTCTCGCATTTCAAGCAGGACCTGCAGGCGCAGGAGGAGTACGAGGAGCGGCGGACGGCCTACGTCGCGTTGACGCGCGCCCGCCGCCGGCTCTTCTGCACCGGCGCCCATTGGTACGGCGAGAACATCAAGGCGAAGGAGGGCGGGCTGTTCCTCCGCGAGCTGGCCGGGTGGGTCCAGGAGATCCGGCACGGCTCGTTCGATCCGGGCGCCGACATCGACGAAGAGATCAATCCCCTGCTTGGTTACCGCGAGCGGTTCGTCCGCGATTGGCCCGAACGCGCGCGCCCCGACGACGCCGACGGCGTGTTCCCCGACGGCTGGCGCCCGGCAGCCGTGGCAGCGAACGACGCGGGCGG
>JAYUAK010000389.1:0-7577 GCA_043741335.1 Actinomycetota bacterium | reverse complement strand
ACAACGCGCTGGCCGCTTCCGACGTGATCGGCGCCCGGTACCCCACGATCGCCGTCGCGGCCCCGCAGATCGCCGACCCGCTGGTGCGGAACCTGGGGACGATCGGGGGCTCGCTCTCCCACGCCGATCCCTCCGGTGACCTCGGCGCCGTGATGCTCGCGCTCGGCGCGAGCGTGGTGCTGAAGAGCTCGACCGGCGAACGCGAGGTCCCGATCGGCGACTTCCTGGTCGACACGTTCCAGACATCCATCGCCTCGAACGAGCTGCTCACCGAGATCCGCGTGCCGGCACCCGGAGCCCGAGCCGGCGGTACGTACCTCAAGCTCGAGCGGAAGGTCGGCGACTACGCGACGGTGGCCGCCGCGATCTACTTGGAGCTCGCGAACGGCTCGATCGGCAAGGCCGGGATCGGCCTGACGTCGGTGGGACTCAAGAACATCAAGGCGACCGCGGCCGAAGCATCTCTCGCCGGCGCGACGCCCGGTGACGCCGCGTTCGAGGAGGCCGGGCGTCTGGCCGCCGAAGCATCCAGTCCCGTCGGCGATGTCCGGGGTTCCGCGGACTACAAGCGTCACATGGTCGACGTCTACGTCCGGCGCGGCTTGGCCAGCGCCTTCGCAACCGCAAGCGCGGCCTGAGCCCGAGAGGAGACGCGAACGATGGAAGTCACGGTCAACGTCAACGGAGCGGAACGGACGGCCGATATCGAGCCTCGACGGCTCCTCGTCCATCTGATCCGCGAGGATTTCGCGCTTACCGGCACGCACATCGGCTGCGACACCACGAGCTGCGGCGCATGCACCGTGCTCGTCGACGGCGTTCCAATCAAGTCGTGCACGATGTTCGGCGTGCAAGCCGACGGACGCTCGATCACGACGGTCGAAGGGCTCGCGAGCGCCGCCGGACTCGACCCGATCCAGGCAGCGTTCAAAGAAGAGCACGGGCTTCAGTGCGGGTTCTGCACGCCGGGCATGATGCTCGTGGGCTCGGCCCTCATCGCGAAGAACCCCGATCCCACCGACGACGACGTCCGATGGGCGATCTCGGGACAGATCTGCCGGTGCACCGGCTATATGAACATCGTGAAGGCGATCCAGGCCGCGGCGAAGGCGAAGGCTGAGGCAGCCTCCGTTCCCGCCAACGCCTGAGCGGAAGGAGCCCGACCAGATGGCAGACACCGAAGAGATCCGCGGCGTCGGACACAGCGTTCGCCGTGTGGAGGACGACAGGTTCATCCGTGGCGCCGGCAACTACATCGACGACATCCACCTCCCCGGGATGCTTCACATGGCGATCCTGCGCAGCCCATACGCGCACGCGAACCTCAAGAGCATCGACGCATCGAAGGCGTCGGCACTCCCCGGCGTGATCGCGGTCGTGACCGGCGAGCTGATGGCGGCGCACAACCTTGCATGGATGCCCACGCTCTCCGGCGACACGCAGGCCGTGCTCGTGACGGACAAGGTCCGGTTCCAGGGCCAGGAGGTCGCGGCGGTCGTCGCGACCGACCCGTACATCGCGAAGGACGCCCTGGAGCTGATCGACGTCGACTACGAGCCACTCGATGCGGTGACCACGCCGCAGCAGGCGCTCGAGTCGGACGCGCCGGTGATCCGCACCGACAAGGAAGGCCAGGCGAACAACCACATCTACGACTGGGAGACGGGAGACAAGGCGGCGACCGACGCGGCGTTCGCAGCGGCGGACAAGGTCGTCTCGCTCGACACGTTCTACCCGCGCTGCCACCCGGCGCCACTGGAGACGTGCGGCTGCATCGCCGACATCAACCCGGCGACGGGACAGGCGACTATTTATATGACGTCGCAAGCGCCGCATGCGATCCGAACCGTGTTCGCGTTGGTGGCGGGCCTTCCCGAGGAGAAGATCCGGATCATCTCGCCGGACATCGGTGGCGGGTTCGGGAACAAGGTGCCGGTCTATCCCGGCTACGTGGTGGCCACGGCCGCGTCGCTCTTGCTCGGCCATCCCGTCAAGTGGATCGAGGATCGGTCGGAGAACCTGATCTCGACCGGGTTCGCCCGCGACTACCACATGCATGGTGAGCTGGCGCTGAAGAACGACGGCACGATGCTCGGGCTGCGCGCTTCGCTCCTGGCGGACGAAGGTGCCTTCTACGCCGACGCCCAACCGTCGAAGTTCAAGGTCGGGTTGTTCCACATCGTGAGCGGGTCCTACGATCTGCCCGCGACCCACGTCACGGCCGAGGGCGCGTACACGAACAAGGCCCCTGGGGGCGTCGCGTACCGGTGCTCGTTCCGCGTGACAGAGGCCTCGTACCTGATCGAGCGACTCGTGTCGAACGCTGCCTACGAGCTGGGAATGGATCCGGTCGAGATCCGCAAGAAGAACTTCATCCAGAAGGATCAGTTCCCGTACACGTCGTCTACCGGATTCGTCTACGACAGTGGCGACTACCAGGGCGCCATGGACAAGGCGCTCGAGATGGCCGGCTACGACGAGCTTCGCAAGGAGCAGGCGGAAGCGCGCGCCCAGGGCAAGCTGTACGGCATCGGCGTCGCGTCGTTCACCGAGGTCGTCGGGGCAGGTCCCGCGAAGGACTACGACATCATCGGCATCAAGATGAACGACGGTGCCGAGCTTCGGATCCACCCGACCGGCAAGGCGATCTTGAAGCTCAGCTGCCAGACGCAGGGCCAGGGCCACGAGACGACGTTCGCGCAGATCGTGGCCAGCGAGCTCGGCATCCAGCCCGAGGACATCAAGGTGATGCACGGCGACACGGACAACACGCCGTACGGCCTCGGGACGTATGCATCGCGTTCGACGCCGACGTCGGGAGCGGCGACGGCGATGGTGGCCCGCCGGGTACGCGAGAAGGCGATGAAGCTGGCCGCGCACCTGCTCGAAGTCGCCGAGGAAGACGTCGAGTACGAGGCCGGGAAGTTCTCGGTGAAGGGCGCGCCCGACCAGGTCAAGACGATCCAGGACGTGGCGTTCGCGGCGTACACGAACTACCCCGAGGACATGGAGGCCGGCCTGGAAGGCGTGTACTACTACAACCCGCCGAACCTGACGTTCCCGTTCGGCACGTACGTGGTGGCCGTGGAGGTCGACCCCGAGACCGGCGTGTGGAAGGTCCGCCGGATGGTCGCGGTCGACGACTGCGGCGTGCGGATCAACCCGATGATCGTCGAGGGGCAGATCCAGGGCGGTCTGACGGAAGGCTTCGCGATCGCGGCCATGGAGCTGATCACGTTCGACGAGGTCGGCAACGCGATCGGCACGAACTTCATGGACTACCTGATCCCGACGGCATGGGAGACGCCGAAGTTCGAGCTGGGCGAGACGGTCACTCCGTCGCCGCACCACCCGATCGGCGCGAAGGGTGTCGGCGAGTCGGCCACGGTCGGCTCCCCCGCCGCGTACGTGAACGCCGTGATCGACGCGCTGTGGCCGTCCGGTGTGAAGAACATCGACATGCCCGTGACCTCCGCGAAGGTGTGGGAGGCGTTGGAGAAGGCGAAGGCGGGCGCGCCGGCGTGAAGCCGGAGGTCCTCGAGCTCGCGGCTTCGCTGTCGGCGCGCGGGGAACCGTTCGTCTTGGCGACCGTCGTGTGGCGGCGCGCCCCGTCGTCGGGGAAGGAAGGCGCGACCGCGCTCATCACCCCCGACCGACGTGTGCGCGGATGGCTCGGCGGGGCGTGCGCAGAGCCGACCGTAGTTCGCGAGGCGCTGCGCGCGCTCGAGGAAGGAACGCCGCGCCTGCTGTTCCTGGGATCCCCCGAGGAGCTCGAGGGTCACGAGCGTGACGGCGTCGTCACGATCCCGATCGCGTGTCAGAGCGAAGGCGCATTGGAGGTCTACGTGGAACCCGTTCTGCCGCAACCACAGCTCGTCGCGATCGGGCGTTCGCCCGCAGCCACGACATTGGCAGCGCTCGCCTCCGGGCTCGGTTGGCGGAGCGTGTTGGTCGAGGACGATCGCGACTTCGACGCCGATATCGACGACCGTTCGTACATCGTGGTCGCGACCCAGGGGCACTTCGACGAGGACGCGGTGGAACGGGCGCTCGCGACGCCGGCGGCCTACGTCGGGCTGGTTGCCTCGCGCAAACGGGCGGAGGCGGTGCTGGGCTACCTGCGCGATCGGGGCGCGTCCGAGGAAGCCCTGGCGCGAGTGCACGCGCCGGCCGGGCTGGATCTGGGACACGTGGCGACCGACGAGATCGCCGTGGCGATCCTGGCGGAGATCGTGCAGATGCGCGGGGTTGGCACGCTGAAGTCGGGTCTCGTGCGCGAGGCGCCCGCGCGGCACGAGGAGATCGATCCGGTGTGCGGCATGACGGTCGACGTGGCCGACGCCCGCCACCGGACGGTGCACGAGGGACGCACGTTCTACTTCTGTTCCGCCGGCTGCCTGGAGTCGTTCGAGGCCGAACCGGCGAAGTACCTGACCGTCGCCCCGTGACCGTCGCTCCGTGACGGGGACCCGATAGGCTGCTCGCATGTTGATCGAGAATGAGTTCACCGTTGTCGCGCCGATCGATTTCCTGTGGAGCTATCTGCTGGATGTGGAGAAGATCGCGCCGTGCATGCCGGGCGCGGAGCTCACAGAGGTCGTCGACGATCGCAACTGGAAGGGCAAGCTCAACGCGAAGTTCGGGCCGGTGAGCCTGTCGTTCGCTGGGACGGTCACGGTCGAGGATCGCGACGACGCTGCACACCGGATCGTGCTTGCCGCTAAGGGGATGGAGCAGAAGGGCAAGGGCGCCGCGAACGCGAAGGTCACGTCGTGGCTCGAGCCCGGCTCGACAGACGGCGCCACCACGGTGAAGATGCAAGCCGAGATCACGCTGACGGGCGCGGCGGCGCAGCTGTCGCGCGGCCTGCTTCCCGAGATCTCGAAGAAGCTGACGCAGACGTTCGCGGACTGCCTACAGGAGTCGATGGCCGCGGAGCAGGCGACTCGAGCGGGGACCGCGGCTCCGGCTACCGCACCGGTCGTCGCCAAGCCCGTCGGCGGGATCGGTTTGGGGATCTCGGCGGTCTGGTCGATCGTCGCGAGCTTCTTCCGCAAACTCTTCGGGCTCAAGCCGAAGTCGTAGCCCCGTGATCTCTGGGGTCGTGCTCGCGGCCGGCACCGGATCGCGGTTCGGCGGGACCAAGCAGCTCGCGATCGTCGATGGGAAGCCGCTCGCGCAGCACGCGATCGACACGCTAGTCGAGGCCGGCGTCGACGAGATCGTGGTGGTGACCGGCCACGACGCGGTGAAGGTCGCCTCGGCGCTGTTGCTCCCTCCGCCAGCGATGATCGTCTACAACGCAGCGTTCAAGGAAGGACAAGCAACATCGTTGGCCGCTGCCTTGCACGCGCTCGACGACGAGAGCGAGGCCGCGGTCGTGTTGATGGCAGATCAGCCGGGCGTCACCGCGGAGGTTGTGCGCACGTTGATCCAGCGCTTCCTCGGGACGCGGAAGCAGATCGTGCGCGCGATGTACCGCGACGGACCGGGGCCCTCGCTCCTCTCACGCGAGATCTATGCCGAGGCAGGCCACCTCCACGGCGATGTAGGGGCACGCGAGCTGATCGCCTCGCACCCCGAGTGGGTCGAAGAGGTCCTCGCAGACGCCAACCTTCCACGGGATGTGGACGTCCCCGAAGACCTACATCGGTAGGCGCGATGCCCGTGTTCCATCCGGTCTGCGGGATCGGGGTTCCTCGCCTTCACGACCACGTGCCCTCGATCGTGAACCCAGATATCCAATACGTCCTCTCGACTCATGAGGGCGTCGGACCCTCGCGGGCGAGCGATACAGGAGGGCGTCGTTCACTGGCAGCCTTTCCCTCCAGACCACGTGACCCCATCGAGGATCCGGTTCGGCTACGGAATGAGGCTGAAGGTCAACGTGCACTCACTCCCTGCGCACGACGCCGCCATCGACCCTCGAGCGTTCTCGTACAGCCCGGTGCCGCCCGTCACCGCCGCGAGCACCGTGTTGCTCGCGTCCAGGTACGGCCCCTCGATCGTGATCTGCCCGTTGGCGAGAGACGTTGTCCACCAGCACTCCCACGTGCCGGCCTTCGGGCTCTCGCGAACGCACTGGCCCTGGTCGGTGCCGACCTGGCTGGTGTCGGTCGCGTCGTAAAGGTTGTTGTGGAACGTCAGGATGTCCCCTGTGGAGTCACCCGTCTTCCCGACGTCGATGACCTTGTCGGTGGTCGCGTGCTCGACCACGGTGATAGTGACCGGACCCGTGATGCCGGAGGACGCGGACGCGATGCCGAGGCCGAACGCCAGGGCGCACAAAGCCAACACCGATCCGACCATTCCGATCTTCCTTGCCATTTGGACCCCTCACCCTGCGCTGCTCGAGACGTTGTTGCGGTTGACCGTGCTTGGCTCGGAGCCTGCCGAGATGCGTCGCCTCATCACTCCTCCTGTACCGAACGCTTCACGGAGCCGAGTCGATCGTCGGGAAGAGCCCCGCCCGCTTGCTCGCACGCCGGATCGCGTCGATCGTCGGGCCCTCGAATTGGTCTCCAGTGTCCTCGTCTTGGGTTCCCGTCCTGCTCATCCGACCGATCCCCAAGACGGTTCGAGGCATCGGAACGGCCTACTCTCCAGCGGCGAACAATCGCCTCTGAGCTGTTCGATCCAATGCCGAGGCACGTGTCCCGGGCCTGAGTAGCCACTCACGCTTGTCGGCATCGGCCACGCAGGAACGACGGTCGGGCTGCCGCGATCTGCGACGCGCCCCAGGCCGAACCCCGCGACGAGCCCCACCGCCAGAGCGGCCACGACGAGCATGATGCGCAACCTGCCGGCAGCCGCTGATCCGTGAGCTCGGATCGTTTCTTGGATCGCGCTCACGTCTTCACCCCCTTGCGGTCGCACCTTGCGACCTCTTGGGGATCGACGGTAGGCGTGGGACGGATGGTGGGAATCGGGGACGAACCCTAGGCTTGAGCGAGCGGCGGCGGTCCTACGCCTGCGAGGACCTAGGACCCCGGTCGGCGGCCCGAAGCGCGCGACGGAGCTCTCGGCGTGAGTCGATCTCCATCTTGTGGTAGATGCGCGACAGGTTCGCCTCGACCGTCTTCACGGATACGAACAATGCGTCTGCAACTTCCTGGTTCGTGAGGTCTTCTGCCACAAGTTCGGCGACCCTTCGCTCCGTGGGCGTGAGCTCCCCAGGCGCCGAAGCCGGTCCGCCGACGCGCAGGAGCTCGGAACGGGCGCGCTCCGCCCACAGCCGCGCGCCGAGGGACTCGAACGCGTCGAGGGCCTGACTCAAGCTCGAGCGAGCAGCGCGTTTCTGGCGGACCCTTCGCTGCACCTGTCCCACCACCATCAGGGTCCGAGCGCGCTCGAATGGCTGCTGGACCCGCTCGTGCTCGAAGAGCGCCTGTTCCAGCACCGAGCCGGCCGCTTCAAGGTCACCGCGCGCGGCTGTCAGCAGGCCACGGCAGCGAGCCGCGGTCGCGAGTGCCCACGGACGATCCATCACCCGCCCTTGCGCTGCGAATCGATCCAGCAGCGCCTCCGCATCATCAAGTCGGCCGAGAGCGATCAAGGACTCGATCTCGTCGGGGATG
>JAYUAK010000388.1:0-3244 GCA_043741335.1 Actinomycetota bacterium | reverse complement strand
TGACGTTCATCGAGGTGGCGGGCGTGAAGGCGGCCGGCACGATCGGATTCTGCTTCGGCGGTACGTTCTTCCTGTACAACTCCGCCTTCGACCGGGAGCTGCAGCAGTTGGGACCGGGGATGGTGCTCGTGGGGGAAGACATCCGGCTGGCCATCGAGGACGGCTGCGACGCGTTCGATCTGCTGAAGGGTGACTACGCGTATAAGTACCGCTTCGGGGCCGAACCCCGAGCGATCCGACGACTGATCGTTTCACGCTAAGCCGGCTCGATGTCGGCGGCGGCGAGCATCGTTCCGTCGTTTGAGGTGATCTCGACGTGGGTGAACGGCGTGAGATCGCTCGAGGTGACGAGCCACGTTGCCGCGTCGCCGTCGGTCTGGAACTTCAGCGTCCCCACGTCGATCGTCCGGCCGTCGTCTGCCGTGAGCGTGACGGCCGCCTCGCCGGTGACCCCTGGAGCCCGAACCAGCACGATCCCCCACGACTGTCCTTGGTGCGAGTCGTAGAGCACGACGCTGCCCTCGAACACCGGGTGCCCTGTGCGCGAGTGCAGCTCCCCGATCCGGAACTCCTTGCCACCGAGGGTCCTGAGCAACCGGGAATAGCTCTCGGCGTCGGCCGCCGCGACGCTCGCGCGATGCGTTTGCGAGGCGCCCCACCCAAGCGCCGCCACGATGGCGACGACCGCGGCCGCTTTGCCGATCCATGAATAGGCCCGCGTGTGGGTTGCCTGCTCGTCCGCGGCCTGCCATTCCTGCTCCAGGATCGTCATGACTCGGTCGTGAAGATCGGGCGGCGGCGTACGGTCGTGGGCCGCCCGCGCGAATGAGGAGACACCCTCGGCGAGCCCGGTCATCTCCACGCGGCAGCTTCCACAGCCGCGCAGGTGACGCCGGACCTCGAGATCCTCGGGTCCTTCGAGCGAGCCGAGCAGGTGCTCGGGAAGGAACTCGCGTACCTCGTCACACGTCACGTTGTTCCTCCGCCATGGCCTCCCGCAGACGCAAAAGCGCCGTGCGGATCCGGGTCTTCGCCGTGCCGATCGGTATCCCTTCCATCTCGGCCACCTCCGCGCTCGTCTTCCCGCCGAAGTACGCCAGTTCCAGCGCCGCCCGCTGCTCGCCGGAGAGTCGCTCCATGGCGCTTCGGGCGCGCGCGACCAGGTCGGCGGTCGCTGCGAGCTCATCCGGCAGCGGCCGCGGGTCGGCTTCGGCCGGGTGGCCGAGCGACTCGAGCGATCGCGCCTCCAGCACGCGACGGCGAAGGGCATCGATCGCCAGCGAACGCGCGACCAGCAGTACCCACGTCTCGAGCTTTCCGCGCGAAGCGTCGTATCGTTCGGCGCTCCGCCAGAGCTTCACGAACGTGTCTTGCACCAGATCCTGCGCCGCGGCGTCGCTCCCCAGCATCACTATCCCTAAGCCATAGATCCGCGAAGAGAACCGCCCGTAGAGCATGTCTGCAGCAGGCGCATCGCGCCGCGCGAAGCGCAGCATCAGCGCCGCGTCGGACTCGGGCTCGAGAACTCTCATTCGTAGCACGGTACTCGGATGGTGTACGAACGGGAATCAGGGTGGGCTTGCGACGCGCCGACCTCAGGCGTACGAGCGGATGTGGCGCAAGACGAGCTCTGCCAGGGCCACGTCGCCACCCAGGACGACCATCCCGGAATCGAGGACGTCGTCGGGTTGCAATCGGTGAGCCGCCACGAGCGCGAACTGGGGAGCACGTCCTTGGATCCTGGCATCGGGCGTCTTGTCCGGAGGGGGCGTCTCGCCGGTGCCAAGCCCCCAATGCCAGGAGCCTTCGCCGGCTCCCTCGAGATCGACCTGAACGCTTCGACCTTGCAGATCGATACCGGCCTGCCCGAGCGTCCACGGCAGCATTCGCACACCCAGATCCACGGTGAGGTGGATCGGCCAGTGCTGGATCTGGGGACCAAGGTCGGTGGCGGCGCGGATGTCTTCACCGTGGACCCACCACTCGACGATGCGCGACTGGACCAGGTAGCGGGCCGCGATCGAGCCGGAGAGCCACGGGAACCGTTGATCCCGCCAGTCGTCGTCGGAGAGGAGGGACGCGTACGCGAGGAACGCCTCCGCCGCCTGCCCCCACGTCGTGAGGACCTCGCGATAACCAAGACCGCTCCGATGGTTCACCAAGAACGCATTCAGGTCGTCCACGGAGAAGTCTTGTCCGTCGGCGAGCGCGCTCCTGAACGCCTCGAACTCGGCAGCTGGGTCACCCTTCACCAGCTGCGCCGCCGCCGTGTCTTGACCGGCGAGGTGCCCCATCACGTCGCGGTTCCACCAGCCGGTGATCGCGCTCGGTTGCTCCCAGCTCTCCGCCGGCGCGTACTGGATCGTTCGGCCGAGGCGTTGGCGTTCGGCGTGGGCGGTCCCGATCAGCTGATCCCTGGAGAGGCTCACGTGGGTCGCGGTCCCTTCCTCGAGCCCCGGTCGGGGCCGTCACGTCCGGCGCGGAATCGTAGCATCGGCCGGATGCGCGTCCTGGTGGCTCCCGACAAGTTCCGCGGCACGCTCTCGGCGCGCCAAGCCGCGGAAGCCATCGCGACCGGATGGAGGCGGGCGCGGCCGGGCGACGAACTGGACCTGGCGCCCATGGCCGATGGGGGCGAGGGGACCATGGAGGCGCTCGTCGATGCCTTGGGGGGAGAGGTGGTCCGCGCTCCCGTGCACGGGCCCCGCGACGATCCGATCGAGGCGGCATTCGGCGTCGGCGAAGGATCGGAAGGCCGCACCGCGATCGTGGAGATGGCGGCGGCATCGGGGCTCCAGCTGCTGGCTCCGGCGCGCCGCGACCCACGCCTGGGCACCACCCGGGGAACCGGTGAGTTGATCAGAGCGGCCCTCGACCGCTTGCCGACACGATTGATCGTCGGATTGGGGGGCAGCGCCACGAACGATGGGGGCGCGGGCATGGCGCAGGCCCTCGGAGTGCGACTGCTCGATGCTGAGGAGAAGGAGCTACGGGTTGGCGGGGCGGCGTTGTTGGACCTCGCCCGGATCGACAGCACCGGCCTCGACCCCCGTCTGCGAACGCTCGTCTGTTTGGCCGCGAGCGACGTGGACAACCCCCTCACGGGACCGAACGGGGCGAGCGCCGTGTACGGGCCACAGAAAGGGGCTTCGGCCGAGGACGTGCTGCTGCTCGATCGCGCCCTGGCCCACCTGTCCGCCATCGTTCATCGTGACTTGGGCATTGACCCGAGCGACGAGCCGGG
>JAYUAK010000387.1:0-3250 GCA_043741335.1 Actinomycetota bacterium | reverse complement strand
TGTGGACGTTGCCCGCCAGTCCGTGCTCGTTGTAGTCGTAGCCCTCCCGGCCCTTGATGTAGTCGGTCAGCGCCTTGGGGACCGGCGCGTCCTCGCCGTAGCGGGCGACGATGTCGGCGACGTGGTTGCCGACCATGCCGCCGAACCAGCGGCACTGCTCGCGCGCGTGCGCGAGGTCGTCGGTGACGTAGGCGGGCGCCGCGACGCAGATCGAGACGCCGTCGGGATCGCGTCCGGCTTCCTCGGCCGCCTTGCGGACCGCGGCGATCGTCCACGCCGTCACGTCCGGATCGGCGAGCTGCAGGATGAAGCCGTCGCCCACCTGGCCGATCAGCTCCAGCGCCTTGGGGCCATACCCGGCCACCCATACCTCGGTCCGGCTCTTCGACGCCCACGGGAAGCGAAGCGTCGAACCCCGGTACTCCACCTCGCGGCCGTTCGCGAGCTCGCGGATCACGTGGACCGCTTCCCGCAACGAAGCCAGCGTCGCCGGGCGGCCGTTGATCACGCGCACCGAGGAGTCCCCGCGTCCGATGCCGATCACGGTTCGGTTGCCGAACATCTCGTTCAGCGTGGCGAACAGGCTGGCCGTGACCGTCCAGTCGCGAGTGAGCGGGTTGGTCACCATCGGCCCGACGATCACGTTGCGGGTCTCGGCCAGGATCTGCGTGAAGATCGGGAACGGCTCCTGCCAGAGGAGATGGCTGTCGAACGCCCACACGTGGCTGAACCCGTACGTCTCCGCCTTCTTCGCCAGGTCGACGACCCTGGCGCTCGGGGGAGTGGTCTGAAGGACGACGCCGATGTCCATGCTCAGCGCGCCACGATGTCGTCGTATGCGTCGGGGCGGCGATCGCGGTAGAACGCCCACCGGTCGCGCACCTCGCGGATCTTGCCGAGGTCGAGGTCGCGGACGATGAGCTCGGGCTTGTACGCGTCCCCCAGCTCGCCGACGAACTTGCCTTCCGGGTCGACGAAGTAGCTCTGGCCGTAGAAGTCGTCGTCGCCGAGCGGTTCGATCCCCACGCGGTTGATCGCGCCCACGTAGTACATGTTCGCGACGGCCGCTGCGGGCTGTTCCAGGCGCCAGATGTACTCGGAGAGCCCGCGATGCGTGGCCGAGGGGTTGAACACGATCTCCGCGCCGTGCAGGCCGAGCATCCGCCAGCCCTCCGGGAAGTGGCGGTCGTAGCAGATGTAGACCCCCACCTTGCCGACAGCCGTCTCGAACACCGGATAGCCGCCGGTGCCGGGAGCGAAGTAGAACTTCTCCCAGAAGCCCTTCACTTGCGGGATGTGTTGCTTGCGGTACTTGCCAAGGTATGTCCCATCGGCGTCGATCACGGCCGCGGTGTTGAAGTACAAGCCGTCCTGCACGATCTCGTACATCGGCAGGACCATCACCATCCCCAGCTCTTTGGCCACGCTCTGGAACCGCTTCGTAGTCGGTCCATCGGGGATCGGCTCCGTGTAGCTGTAGAACTCGGCGTCCTGCACTTGGCAGAAGTAGGGTCCGTAGAACAGCTCCTGGAAGCACATAACTTGGGCGCCGCCGGCCGCAGCCTCGCGTGCCGCTTCTTCGTGCTTGTCGATCATGGATGCTTGATCGCCGGCCCAATCGGTCTGCAGCAATGCGGCCTTTACGATGGTCATCGCTTCACCCCTTCGTCATGCCCGGTTCAGGCGCGTTGGCGCGGTTCGACTACCTGATGGATGCTAGCGATACGGCGTCGAGGGCGCGACCCCGAGCGCCTGAGGTCGCGTATCGGCCGTCGCCGGTCGATCAGGTCTTCGATGCTTCCTTCCCGGTTGGCCGCTTCGGTTTGGGACGCTTCGGCGGGAGCGATGACGCGTGAGCGACGCCGCGGTCGATCCATGTTTTCAGCGCTCGATCGGTCTTCGTGCCCGCGGGGCCAACGAACAGGAAGCCGTGCATCGGTCGACCAGTGAAGTCCATCGGGCGGGCGCCCGGCTCGGAGAGGGCAGCGTCGCCCGCGTCCGGATCGATCCGAACCATCAGATCCTCGCCGTTGACGCCGACGGCCATGTTCCCGCCCACCGTGTAGCAGAGACCGCCGAACATCTTGATCTCGGTGATGCCAGCAACCGACCCGAGCGCCTCGCGGACCCGCTCCGCCAGTTCCTCGTCATAGGCCACGTGCGGAAGCTCCCTCCTACAGGTACCGCGCGGTGGACATCGCGAGCACCGCGAGGACGAGGAGTCCCAAGCTTATGCGCGCGAAGACCTTGAGCCGTGCCTGGATCTCGGCGATCTGGGCCGCGACGTCGGGAGAGGGCGGGCCGCCGGACTCCGCGACCTGCCGACCGAGGCCGAGCAGCCGTTGCACGTTCGGACGGGTGACGAACACCCCGAACGCCAGCGCCAGCAGCGACGCCACCATCCCCACCGTGAGGGTCGCTCCGAACGCGGAGCCGATCCAGGTGCCGAAGCTCCCGTACGCATGCCAGTCGTGCCAATACAGGAAGAGCCCGCCCGCTACCGCGGTCGTCCCGAGCGCGATGATGCGGTCGACGAGACGACGCTTGCCCAGCAGCTCTGCCATGAACGGCGCACCCGCCGGCGCGATGGCCGCGACGCTCGGCTGGACGTAGACGACGAACAGGAACACCGACCCGACCCACAGCACCCCGGCCAGGATGTGCACGATCCGGAACACGATCATGTACGAGCTGCTTGCGAGCATCACCTCTCCTTCCGCTGTGAGCGAAGGATAGGCCTATCGCGAACCCGCGTGCTGGGGCGCGACACGTGGGCGTTCGAAGCGGCCGACGATCGCGATCAGGCCGAGCAGGATCATCCCCGGGACGATCAGCCAGACGAACCGCTCGCCCCACCATCGCGCCGTGCTGTCGGTCTGATGGCCGAACCCGAGCGGCCAGAGCAGCAGGATCGCCAGCAGGTAGGCGGTCATGTGCCACAGGAAGAGCGTCATGATCACGCCGTTCACCGCGATCGCGAACGTCCAAGGGCGGCGATGCTGGAGCCACCTGGTCAGCCGCGGACGCAGCAGCATCACCGCGCCGATCGACCACAAGCCGCCCATCAGGAAGCAGAGCGTCGGCGGGTAGGCGTTCGACACGGCCTCGACGTCCGTGCCGAGCAGGCTCTTCGGGTACGCGCCGATCCCCGGGAACCAGGTGAAGCGCACGTCGCCGAAGAGCGTCCAGAGCGGGGGGTTCGTCAGCAGGATGAGCGAACCGAGCCCCACCACCACCATGCCCCAGAACG
>JAYUAK010000386.1:0-3258 GCA_043741335.1 Actinomycetota bacterium | reverse complement strand
TCGTCGGCATCCCGGATGAGCGAACCGGTGAACGCGTGAAGGCCTACATCGTGCTGAAGGACGGCCACACCGCGACCGCGGAAGAGATCGAGGCGTGGTGTCGCGATCCGGAGCAAGGTCTTACCGGCTACCGCGTGCCGCACGAGATCGAGTTCCGCGACGAGCTACCCGAGACGCTGATCGGCAAGGTCCTGCGGCGCGTGCTACAGGAAGAGGAGCGTCAGAAGGTCGCGAGCGGAGCCGCCGCCACCACTCCGACGGCGACGTGAATCCCATCCGCTGGTCGATCGACGACGACACGATCGTTCGCTCGTACACGCGCGAGGATGCCGAGATCGTCTATCGTGCCGTCGACGAGAATCGCGACCGGCTTCGTCCGTTCATGCCGTGGGAGCGCGCGACCCGTTCAACAAGCGACACGCTCGAGTTCATCGAGCGGTCGCTCGCGTCGCCGAACGACCTGGAAGGCAACGGCATCTGGGTTGCGGACGTGTTCGCCGGCTCCGTGGGTCTTTCGATCGATCCGCTCATGAACACCGGAGAGATCGGCTACTGGATCGCCAGGCAGTTCGAAGGCCGGGGCCTCGTCTCGCGTGCCTGTCGGCTCTTCATCGACCACGGGTTCCGCGAGCTGAACGTGCATCGCATCGAGATCCACGCTGCGGTCGACAACCGACGGAGCCGGGCGGTCGCCGAGCGGCTGGGCTTCACACTGGAGGCGACGTTGCGAGATGGATTCCGTCGCTCCGACGGGACCTACACCGACCAAGTGGTCTTCGGGCTCCTCGAGCACGAATGGCCACCCGCGTGACGCGTCCATTCGAAGCCGTCGTCTTCGATCTGTTCGGAACGCTCGTACCGGAGTTCTCCAAGCGCGAGTTCTTCGAGGCGGTTCGCGCGATGGCTCGGGTGCTAGAAACGGATGCCGATCGGTTCGAGGAGGCGTGGAACGTGAGCGCCCTCGATCGACAGACCGGGGTGTTCGCAAGTATCGAGGACAACGTGCGAAACATCTGCGCGTCACTCGACGTGGCGCCGTCCGACGCGGCGGTCGCCGAAGCGCTGGATGTGCGGATGAGCCTGTATCGCACATGGTTCCATCCGCGCCGGGGTGCGATCGAGACGCTTGCGGAGGTGAAGGGACGCGGGTACCCGATCGCGTTGATCAGCATGTGCGCGCCAGACGCGCCGGCCATGTGGCGGTCGTCCGCGCTCGCACCCTACGTCGACGTCGAGGTCTTCTCGAGCGAGGTTGGGCTGCGCAAGCCCGATCCGGCGATCTACCGATGCGCGACCGCCGCGCTCGGCGTGGAGCCCGCCGGTTGCCTCTACTGCGGCGACGGCGCGTACGGCGAGCTGGCCGGCGCGGCCGCGGTGGGGATGACGCCGTTCTTGATCGCCGATCCGGCCGTCGACGTCGAAGACGCGCTCGTGCCCGAACGCGAGGAGTGGGACGGTGCTCGCGTGTCGGACCTCCGAGAGCTGCTCCCGCTTCTCCCGGCGCGCGCCTAGGGCGACGTCGCTGGTTCGACGCGCCGCGCGTATCGGCGACGGTGCAACAGGTACGCGAACGGCCCGACGAGCAGCGGCAGCCAGTACGACACCAGCCGGTACGCGAGCGTTGCGAGCACCGCGTCGATGGGCGAAACGCCCGCGAGGGCGAGCGTGGCGGTGAGACCGGCCTCGACGAAGCCCAGCCCGCCGGGGGTGATCGGGATCATGCCGAGCACCATGGCGGCGACGTACGCCAGCAGGACGAGCGTCGGTCGCGGCCGCGAACCCACCGCCGTGAGTGCCGCGAGCAGCGCCAGGTAGTCGAAGAGCGAGTTCCCCGCCGCGAGCAGGATCGCTTTCCACCACGACGAACCGAGCGTTGTCCGGATCTCGTCGCGTTCGTGGATGAACTTGTCAGGGAGATCGGTGCGCGGCTGCGTGTGGCGCTTGATCCGGTTGCGCATCCATTGGATCGCGCGGGCGACGGCGGCCAGTGGCCGGTCGGTCGTGAGCAGGAGTGCGCCGACCGCGATCAACAGCACGAACAGCGCCGCCCCCAGCAATGCCGACTGAGCGAGGCCGCGGGGAACGGGCCGACCCGCCAGGACCGCCGGGATCACCAGGATCGGGAGAAAGAGCAGCGTGGCAGTGCCGATCAGGGAGGTGGCGGTGAGCCCGGTGCCTGCGGCGGCCGTCGGGATCCCGGCTTGTGCGAGCATCCGGTACTGCAACGCGGCACCGGCAGCGGCGCCGCCGGGCACGATGCGGCTGAGTGCGTTCCCTGAGAGCTGCGACGTTGCAACTCCGAACCACTTGGACGTGCGGAGCGCGAGTCGCTGGAGCGCCCACATGAACGCAAAGCTCGCCACCTCTACGCCGAGCATCACGGCGAACCACACGGGGTTGAGCAACAGCAGTTCGGGCCAGGCGGAGAAAACCTGCAACATACTTGGCCACAAGACGTAGAGCGCGAGGAGGGTGATCGTCAGGAGGACGATCCTCAATACCATCCGCCGCCACTGCGAGGGCTCAGCACGCACGTGAACGGTCGACGGAACCTCCGGCGTTCTCGAAAGGTCTGGTCCCGTGTCTGGCTCCACGCAGAGAGGGTATCCCCGACATGGAACACGGGCCGGAAGGCGTCGACGAACGTGGAGGGCGGCGGCCTGTCGCGGCGTTCGTCGCGATCGTGGTGTTCCTCGCTGCCGGCGCATTCGCGTGGCGAGCGTTCGAACCGGTGCGCGATGCCCGTCCCATCCGAGCGTCTTCACCGACCGCGCAGGCCGAGCCGTGGGCCGGATACGCCGAAGGCTGGACTGAGCTGCCACCTCCGCCAGTTGTTCGCACCGGCGCGGCGCTCGTGTGGACCGGCTCGGAGCTTCTCTTATGGGGTGGGTACGACGACACCACTCGATCCGCGTCCTCCGACGGCTACGCCTTCGATCCTCTGACGCTTGGTTGGACCGCCATGCCACCGGCGCCGATGGCAAGGGAATATCCACACGGCGTCTGGACGGGCCGAGAAGTGCTCTTCTGGGGCGGCCGCGCGGCGAAGCCCTACAGCGTGCTGGGCGCTGGTTACGACCCGATCGCTCAAACGTGGCGAGTGCTCGCGCCTCCACCGGCCGATGAGGCATCCGTCGCGGTCGGCGTGTGGACCGGCAGCGAGCTGATCGTATGGGGTGGCGGACGTGGCAGCGACGACAACGTGCCCTTCGCCGATGTGGATCTCGCGAGCGCCTCAGACAATGGAGAACTCGTCCA
>JAYUAK010000385.1:0-3278 GCA_043741335.1 Actinomycetota bacterium | reverse complement strand
GCATGAGGGCCAACACCCAGGCCGAGAGCCGACCCTCTGAGGTCAGCACCTGGATCTGTCGGCGCATGGTGGCGCGTTCGCGGAGGGTGTCGGACACGTTGTCGAGGATCTCGGCCAGGTTGCCACCGACCTCACGCTGGATATTCACGGCCAAGACAGCCCATTTGAAGTCCGCGCTGCCGACCCGTTCCGCCAGGGCTCCGAGCGCGTCCTCCGCCCCGCGACCCAGTCGTATCTCGGCAACGACCCGCTGGAACTCGGTCGCGGCCGGCTGGGCGATCTCCTTCGCTGTCGTGTCGAGCGCCTGCAGGAAGCTGTGTCCGGCGCGCAGTGAGCTGGCCATGATCGTGAGGACGTCGGGCAACTGCTCACGGAGCTTCTCCGCACGGTGCTTGAGCGCGAACCGCAGCGCGACGGTGGGCGCCAGCGCGCTTGCCCCTCCAACCGCCAGGGCGAGCCAGAGGCTCTTGAGGATCAGGAACCCGATGAGCATCCCGCCGAAGGCGGCCCCCACCGTCACGATCACGAACTCACCCGAACGCAAGCTGACCGCCGCCGCCTCGAGCTCGGCATCCAGCTTTCCGCTGAAGCCGCGAGCGTCGGCGAACCGGCGCCCGAAGCTCGTGACTCGGTCGGGGATCCAGCCCCCGGCGCCTCTATCGATCGGGGCTTGGACCTGCTTGCCACGGTTGCCGACGGCGGCCATCCGCTCGCCGATGATCCGGTGCTGCTTCTTTCGAGCGGCTGTGCCGAAGAGCATGACGCCCATCAGGAAGGCGGCGGTGGACACCAGCCCGATCGAGAGGGCGAGAGCGGCCGGGCTACCCCAGAACGAGGCGGTCGCTGCCATCAGTCCTGCCCTCGGGATTCCAGGGCGAAGACATCGGCGTCGACCGTGACGCCCCGCTCTTCGAGCTTGTCCAGGAACTTCGGCCGCAGCCCCGTGGACTTCAAACGCCCGCGAAACTTGCCCTCTTCGTTCACGCCGGCCGAGAAGTCGAAGAGGAAGAGGTCCTGGAGCGTGATCGTCTCGCCCTCCATGCCCTCGATCTCGGTCACATGTGTGAACCGTCGCGTGCCGTCCTTGAGGCGCTGCTGGTGCACGATCAGCTGGATCGCCGACGAGATCTGCTCCCGGATCGACCGGGGCGAAAGCTCCATGCCGGCCATCATCGTGATCGTCTCCAGACGCGACAGGGAGTCGCGCGGCGAGTTGGAGTGGATCGTGGAGATCGATCCGTCGTGGCCCGTGTTCATTGCCTGCAACATGTCGAGGGCCGCGGCGTCACGAACCTCACCGACGACGATACGGTCGGGCCGCATCCGCAGGGAGTTGCGGACGAGGTCGCGGATCGCGACCTGGCCCCTGCCCTCGATGTTCGGCGGGCGGGACTCCAGACGGATCACGTGCGGCTGCTGGAGTCGAAGCTCAGCCGCGTCCTCGATCGTGATGATCCGTTCGTCGTCGGGGATGAACGACGAGAGCACGTTCAGGGTCGACGTCTTCCCGGCGCCGGTTCCTCCGGAGACGAGGATGTTGATCCGCCCGCGGACGCAGGCCTCCAGGAACTGCGACACGGCCGAGGTCATCGTGCCGAACTCGATCAGGTCGTCGGCGCCGAACGGGTCAGCGGAGAACTTCCGGATCGTGAGGGTCGGACCGTCGAGCGAGAGCGGCGGGATGATCGCGTTCACACGCGAGCCGTCGGGCAGGCGAGCGTCCACGTACGGCGAGGCCTCGTCGACGCGACGGCCGACCTTGCCGACGATCTTGTCGATCGTACGACGGAGCTGTTGCTCGTCATGGAACTTCGTGCCGGTCCAGTAGAGCTTGCCGGCACGCTCCACGTAGATCGTGTCCCAGCCGTTCACCATGATCTCGGAGACGTCAGGATCGCGGACGAATGGCTCGAGCGGACCGAGCCCCAGGACGCTGTCGCCGATCTGCCGGACGATGAGGAGCTTCTCTTGCGAGGAGAGCGGTCCCTCCTCTTCGTCGAGCAGCTCGCGCAGACGCTGGTGGACCAGACCTTCGAGCTCGTTATCCGAGAGCGTGGCGTCGTAGAGACGCGGCCCCAAGACCTCGACCAGGCGTTCCTGCACTCGAAGTCGAACGTCCGAGAGTCGGTCCTTCTGGGACGCCTTCGCGAGTCGATCTGCCAGGGACATGGAGCCAGACCTCCTTAGCTTGCGGACTTAGAGAAGAGCTTGCGCTTCTTGGTGGACTTGCCGTTGGCACCGGCGCGGGCCTCGGCCTCGAACGCGTCGAATTGGCTCGTGAACCGCATCGCCAGGTGACGGACGGCAGTCGAGACGTCGGAACCGGGCTCGTCCAGCACGACCGGACGTCCCTTGTTCAGGGCGGTCGGCACCAGGCGGCTCGACGGGATCATCGCGTCTACCGTGATCTTCATGACCCGTTCCACGTCCGAGGAGTCCAGACCCACCTTGCTGTCGGCGCGGTTCAGCACCACCCGGAACCGCTCGCGTGGGACACCGATCGTGAGCAGCGTGTCGAGCGCCTTCGAGAGGTGCTTCACGCCGACCACATCAAGAGGCGTAACCAGACAGATCGCGTCTGAGAGGTCGAAGCAGACGAGGGCAGAATCCGAGTAGTCGACCGACGCGTCGACCACCACGTAGGAGAAGTCGGCGCGGAGGGCCCGCAGGAACTTGCCCACGGCCTCACCCGCTGGAGGCTCGGCCGCCGGGTCGGGCGGCGAGCCGTAGCCCCAGAGGTGATCCGCGAACGGCACCCCGATCTCGCGGATCCGATCGTGACCGGCGCCTTCGCCAAGACCCATCATGTCGTCCACCCGTGCGCTGGGCTCGCGGCCGAAGTACGTGAAGACGTCGCCCATGTCCGTGTCCAGGTCGACGACCGCCGTATCCTGACCCGAGATGTCGGAGATCGCGGCCGCCAGGTTCGTGGTCAGGAACGTCTTGCCGCTCCCGCCCTTCGAGGAGAACACCGAGATGATCCGTCCACGCTGAGCCTGGGCGCTCTCCGCGCCGGAACCGCCCATCGATCGCAGGTTCGTGGCCCACGCAACGGCCCGTTCGACCGCGTCACGGAGCTCCTCCGTGCCTTGGGTCATGTCGACTACGTCCCGGATGCCGGCCCGCATCGCTGCGGGCAGCAGGCCGTTCCACGTGTGGTCGCGAACCAGAACGATCGCTGTCCCCGGCGACTGACGCCCCACGAATTCCGCGAGGCCCAGCGCGTCCGGTTCCTTCACTTCCGGGGACAGCACCAGCACGTCGATCGGCGTGAAGGC
>JAYUAK010000384.1:0-3304 GCA_043741335.1 Actinomycetota bacterium | reverse complement strand
AGGCCTTTGCGGAACGGTTCGGGGTCATCGCGGATGGCTTTGATATCGAGCATCTAGGGAACCTTCACTTGCTCCGTCTTCTCGAGCGTGGACTTGTCGGCGGGGCTCGCGCCTTGCGCCTGAGCGCCGGTCTGAGCGCCGGACGAACCCGCTGCGGCGCCGTCCATGATGCTCTGCCCGTGGAAGATGCCGCCCTCTTCGACGACGAGCGTCTTCGACGTGATGTTGCCGTCCACGCGGCCGCCTCTGGCGAGATGCGCCTTGCCCTTCACGGCGATGTTGCCCTTGAAACGGCCGGCGACCGAGACGTTCTGCGCACGGATGTCGGCCTCCACCTGACTCTGAGGCGATAGGGCGACGTCGCCGTCGGCGTTGATCTGGCCCTTCACCTGCCCGTCGATCCGCAGACTTCCGGCAGACACCAGGTTGCCGTCCAAGCGTGCGCCGACACCGACGACCGTGACCTCACCGTTCTCCGCCATCTTCCGCTCCTCTCGTCGCTCGCGAGGCGTCGCCTCCGTCGTGTCCTGTACTTCGGCCTCGTCGGCCTCATCCTTCTTGAAGATCATCAAACCTCCACCGCTTCGGCCGGCGCCTCGAGCGCCTGCCGGATGGCCTCTTCCTCTTCCGAGGAGAGGTTGTAACCGCTCCGACCCTTTGCGATCGGTTTCGCGTAGACCCGTGTCTCTTGTCGCCCGTTGATGGAGGTGAGTACCACGCCGCTGCCTTGGTCGTCGAGCATGGCGCACGAGAACGAGAGCCGTCCCCCCACGTCTTCGAAGGCGTCGTAGCGCAGCAGCGCGACGTGCCGGACACTTCCGTCGATGAGCGTCTGTTGGCGCTTGTCGGTCTTGTTGAGCGTTCGCACCGCTTGCTCCAGCCGCTCGATCTTCCGCGCCTGTCCGTCGAGGACCCCGCGGAGCGCATCGTCCAATCGGATGGGCCCTCCGGGCTCGCGGCTGCGTCGCCGTCCACCCGCAGCGAAGATCGCGAACACGACGGCGAGTGCACCGATGCCGATCGCGATCAGCACGAGCTGCGTGAGCGTGTGGTCCGAGAAGGTCAAACGGGATCTCCCGGGGATAGCGGAAACGGCCATCTACCAGCGGTTTTCGGTGGAGCTTCCTGAGTATACGATGGGCTCCCTCGTGGACGAACGAACCTTGGCCCGACTGCTGGACGACGTTGCAGCCGGCACGACGCCCGTCGCCGACGCCGTGGAGGCACTCCGGAGCCTTCCGTATGAGGCCGTGACGGACGCTCGCGTGGACCACCATCGCGAGCTGCGCACCGGGCACCCCGAGGCGATCTACGGACCGGGGAAGACCCTCGAGCAGATCCGGGACATCGCGACTGCGCTTGCGGCTCGTGCGACCGGGGCGGTGCTGTTGACCCGCGCCACGCCGGAGCAAGCCGAGGCGGCCATAGCTGCGGTTCCGGGCGCCCGGTTTCACGAGCGTGCCCGCCTGGTCGTCGTGAAGTCCGCCGATCGCGCCATCGACGCCACGATCGCCGTGGTCGCTGCCGGCACATCGGACCTCCCGATCGCCGAGGAGGCCGCGCTCTCCGCCGAGGCCGCCGGCATCCGGGTCGTTCGGATCACCGACGTGGGCGTCGCCGGCGTGCACCGCGTCCTGGAACACCGACCTGTGATCGAGGCGAGCGACTGCGTGATCGTCGTGGCCGGGATGGAAGGAGCGCTGCCCTCCGTCATCGCCGGTCTCACATCGAAACCCGTCGTGGCGGTCCCCACGAGCGTTGGGTACGGTGCGTCCTTCGAAGGACTCTCGGCGCTGCTCTCGATGCTCTCCTCCTGCGCCCCCGGGGTCGCGGTGGTGAACATCGACAACGGGTTCGGTGCGGCGCAGGTCGCACATCGGATCGTCCGCGGTGCGGTGCGGGCGGCCGAGGGATGAGGATCCTCTACTTCGATTGCATCGCCGGGATCTCCGGAGACATGGCGCTCGGCGCCCTGATCGATGCCGGCGCCGACCTGGAGGCGATCCGGGCCGGGCTCATGGGTCTGCCGGTCGAGCCGTTCGACCTCGACGTCGAACAGGTCGAGACGGGCGGCCTGCGCGCGACCAAGGTGAACGTGCGGACCTCGACCGTCGGTTTGATCCGCACCTACGCGAGCATCCGGTCGCTGCTCGATCTGGCCGAGATGTCGCTCGAGGCGAAGGCGATGGCACATCGGATCTTCCGTCGCTTGGCCGAAGCCGAGGCGATGGTTCATCGCCGCGAGCTCGAACAGGTGACGTTTCATGAGGTCGGCGCCGTGGATTCGATCGTCGACATCGTTGGCACCGCGCTCGCGTTGTCGTCCCTCGGCGTCGACCGCATGTTCGCGTCGGCCGTACCGACCGGACTGGGCATGGTGAAGTCCGAGCACGGCGCGTTGCCGATCCCCGCTCCCGCCGTCGTGGAGTTGCTGCGGGGCGCCCCGATGTACTCGCGCAACGTGCCGGTGGAACTGGTCACGCCAACAGGCGCGGCGATCCTGGCGTCGCTCGTGGAAGGATTCGGCGAGCTGCCGCGCATGCGAGTGGAACAGGTTGGATACGGCGCCGGCAGCGCGCGCCTCGACTTCCCCAACGTGCTTCGCGTGTTGATCGGTGAAGAGGACCGGGAAGCATCCACTCCAGCCGCCGCAACACCACCCGGCACCGAGCTGGTTCTGGAGACGAACGTCGACGACCTGAACCCGGAGCTCACCACCTATGTGCTCGAGCGACTGTTCGCGGCTGGCGCCCAGGACGCGTGGCTGACACCGATCGTCATGAAGAAGGGACGGCCCGCGCTGACCATTAGCGTGCTGGTATCGCCGTCACGGCAGGAGGCGATCCGCCAGATCCTCTATCGCGAAGCGGGGACCCTCGGCATCCGTGCGACGACCGTGGACAAGCAGACGCTCGAACGCGAATGGGTCGACGTCGCCACGCGCCACGGCGCCGTACGCGTGAAGATCGGCCGGCTCGAAGGAAACGCGATCACCGTGGCACCGGAGTTCGAGGATTGCGTTCAGGTCGCGCGCGAGGCCGGGGTTCCCGCGCGCGACGTATACGAAGAAGCCACTCGTCTGGCACGTGAAGCGATCGCCGAGTGAAGCTGATCCTCCTCGTCATCACGGTCGCGATGTTCGTCGGGCTGCTCACCGGCGGACGTTTCCGCTACTTCCCGTCGATCCCACTGGGCTGGTGGTCGCTCGCCATCGCGGGCGTGGTTCTGCAATTCGTCCCGCTGACCGGCGACGCCGGGTTCTGGGCGCTGATCGGCTCCTTCATCCTCCTGCTCGTATTTGCCG
>JAYUAK010000383.1:0-3308 GCA_043741335.1 Actinomycetota bacterium | reverse complement strand
CGAGAAGCTGGTCGGCAAGCGCGTCGAGCTTCACGCGGTTCTCGGTCAAGATGTCGAGCGCCACGTCGTGCGCCTCGTCGATCAGCAACCGGACTTCTTGGTCGATCTCGAACGCCACAGCGTCGGAATAGTCGGGCGTCGAGCCCCAGTCACGACCGAGGAAGACTTCTCCTTGCTTCTGCCCGAGCGTTCGCGGTCCGATCGTGTCGGACATGCCGTACTCGGTCACCATCTGCCGCGCGACCTTGGTGGCGCGCTCGATGTCGTTCTGCGCACCCGTCGTGACGTCGCCCGCCACGATCTCCTCAGCGACGCGACCGCCCATGAGCATCGCCAGCTCGTCGCGCAGCTGTTCGCGCGTCATCAGGAACTTGTCCTTCTCCGGCAACGTGAGCGTGTAGCCAAGCGCTCGTCCACGCGGGATCACGGTGATCTTGTGCACCTCGTCCGTGTTCGGCAGGACATGGGCGACCATGGCGTGACCGCCCTCGTGGTAGGCGATCAGGCGGCGCTCCTTCTCGTCCATCACGCGCGACTTCCGCTCGGGGCCGGCCATCACGCGGTCGACGGCTTCTTCGATCTCGAGCATCGAGATCGAGCGCTTCGAACGACGGGCGGCCAAGAGCGCTGCCTCGTTGATGACGTTCGCTAGATCGGCTCCGGTGAACCCGGGCGTGCGCCGCGCCAGCACCGCCAGATCCACGGTGGCGTCGAACGGCTTGCCGCGCGCGTGCACCTTGAGGATCGCCTTGCGCCCTTCGATGTCCGGGCGATCGATGACCACCTGACGATCGAAGCGACCCGGCCGTAGGAGCGCAGGGTCCAGGATGTCGGGACGGTTCGTGGCCGCCATCAGGATCACCGTCGAGCGCTGGTCGAACCCGTCCATCTCGACCAGCAACTGGTTGAGCGTCTGCTCACGCTCGTCGTGACCGCCGCCCAGACCCGCACCTCGGTGCCGGCCAACAGCGTCAATCTCGTCGATGAACACGATGGCGGGCGCCGCGGCTTTGGCCTGCTCGAAGAGATCGCGCACGCGGGCCGCTCCCACACCGACGAACATCTCCACGAAGTCCGAACCGCTGATCGAGAAGAACGGCACACCGGCTTCCCCGGCCACCGCGCGTGCCAGCAAGGTCTTCCCCGTCCCAGGGGGGCCGAACAGGAGCACGCCTCGCGGGATCTTCGCGCCCATCGCCTGGAACTTCGCGGGGGATTGCAGATAGTCCTTGATCTCTTCGAGCTCCTCGATCGCCTCATCCACACCGGCGACATCGGCGAACGTCGTTTTCGGCTGATCCTTTGCGACCGTCTTGTGGCGACTGCGACCGAACTGCATAACGCGTCCGCCGCCGCCCTGAGACCGGTTCATCACCCAAAGCAGCACCCCGCCGATCAGCACCACCGGCAGGATCACGGTGATGAGCAGGTTGATCAGGTTGTTCGGCTTCTGCGGGTCGACGTCGTACGGCACGCCCGCATCCCCCAGCTGCTTGATCAGCTCATCCTCGGATTCGGCCGCGTACCTGACGCGATACGTGCCACCCGCGACGTACGTGCCGGTGATGACTTGATCCCCTTCGAGGAAGCTCGCCGAGCTGATGTCGCCACTGTCGATGCCGGCTTGGAAATCGGAGAGGGTGAGGAGGGTGCCGGGCTGCTGGCGGCCCATCATGGAGAAGACGAGCAAGACGCCCACCGTGATCAGCACGATCCAGAGCGTGGGCGTCCGGCTGATCTTGCGGAGCGGACTCTCGGGCTGGCTCAGCTGATGCTCCTCGGGGTGGGCGGAGATGGCACAGGGCTCCGGCGCTCTGCGCACGGATGCCCGTTGCCGATGGTAGCACCGGCCGCAGACATGGGCTCCCTCAGCGGATCCCGGAGTCGAGCTCGAGCGTGACGAAGGTGTAGGCGCCCTCGCTGACCACCACGGTCTGAGAGATCGCCGTGGGCGGACCTCCACCGTTCGTCGTCAATGCGACGACGTCGTACGTTCCCGGCGAGACATCGATCGTGAACCGGCCTTCTCCATCCGTGGTGGAGGTCGTCGTCGCACCGTCCGCCGCGGTCGCTTGGACGTGGCCTTGGAACGGCCGGTCGGGGCAAGGACTGTTCGCCTGCTCGACCGGGCACTGCGGTCCGATCGACACGGTGCCGCGGATCCCGGTCCCGGGCTGCGCGTGATCCCCGTTCCCGCATGCGATGAGAACGAGTGAGAGCGAGACGAGCACCAGTGAGAGGGACAGCGGGAGCCGGCGCGGCACGACCGTCCGACGGCCACGACGTGGATCGGGTTCCCCGAGGTTAGGCGCCGCCGTAGGCCTCGGGGCGGAGCGTCGCGATGTACGGCAGGTTGCGGAACCGTTCTGCGTAGTCCAGGCCATAGCCCACCACAAACTCGTTCGGGATCTCAAAGCCGGTGTACCGGATGTCGAGCGGCACCTTCTGGAGGTCGACCTTGCGCAGGAGCGCCGCCACCTCGAGGGACTCGGGTTTGCGAGCTCGCAGGTTCTTCAACAAGTAGTTCAGCGTGAGACCGGAGTCGATGATGTCCTCGACGAGGAGCACGTCGAGCCCTTCGAGGTCATGATCCAAGTCCTTCAGGATCCTCACGACTCCGGAGGTTTGGGTGGCCGCGCCGTAGGACGACACCGCCATGAAGTCGAACTCGAGCGGGAGCCGGATGTATCGCGCCAGATCGGCCATGACGACGAACGCGCCCTTGAGCACGCCGACGAGGAGCAGCTTGCGCCCCGCGTAGTCGGCGGCGATGCGCTCGCCCAGCTCGGCGAGCTTTGCTTGGATCTCATCGCCGGAGATCAGGATGCGGTCGATGTCGGGTTCGTAGGCCTCCACGTAAGTCGCCAGTGTAGAGAGCGAGGCCTGGTCCGTAAGCGTCACGTCTTCCCCTTTCCCGGTCGGGGCGGATCGTTCCCGTCGTCGTCGGAGGAAGGACGAGACAGATGAACATACTCCCGGTCGCGCCGCGCCTTCAATCCCGACGAGAGATCGCGGCGGCGCCCAGGGCGCCCGGCGGCCAGATCGAGGACGGCGAGCACGTCGGCCCGCGCGCACGGGACGCCACACCCGTAGATGGCGTGGGCCACGATCCGGCCAGCGATCGCCCTCGGCAGATCCAGCAGTCGAACCGCGTGCAGATCCACGCCCTGCGAGGTCTCCTCGACGACATCGGCCAGCACCGCGAACATCTGTCGGTTCAGCTCGTCGGCATCCTCGCGGAGTCCGGCAGCGGTCCGCGCCAGCGGTTCGCGAAGGCTTCGGCCGACCGCCCGTTCCAGCGCGGGCAG
>JAYUAK010000382.1:0-3310 GCA_043741335.1 Actinomycetota bacterium | reverse complement strand
AATTCCTCGAGGGCCCGTGTGACGGTCGCCTTCTTCGTCTTCTCGCCGCTGACGGCGAGCGCCCGGTCCAGGAGAGCGGGTTCGATTGCGAGGTTGGTAGCCATGTGTGGAAGTCTACACAGAAGACCGCACAATGGCGAGCGACTCAATCAGTCTCCCTGACGACGTTCGGTCAGTGCACGTCGTCGAACCGTCGAGCACGCCCGAGGCCAGGGTCAGTCAGGTCTTGCAATCACACACGCGTGCCGCATCGGATGCGTGAATGCAAGACCTGGCACGCACGGTGGGCTGATCAGTCCTCCGTGGGCAGCGGCCCGACAAACTCGATGCCGTACTCCTCGCACGCCCTTTCGATCGTTGAGCCTTCAACCGACTCGAGCGGCGGCAGGCCGCCTGGGCGCGATGGGAGAGTGATGGCGCGGTAGAACTGCCCATGGCGGGGCGTGGTGAAAATCAGATAACGAGCCGTTTCCGACGTGACTCGAAAGCCGTGAACCGTTCCGCCGGGCACGTGCACGAACGACCCGGCTCCGAGCGAAGCACCCGCCGCTTCATCGACGTAGAACGTGACCTCGCCGTCGAGCACGTAGAACGACTCCACGTCGTCTGCATGTCGGTGCAAAGGGACACTCTCTCCCTGCCTCGCCTGCTCGTCGACCAACGTGAACGTCTCTCCCGTCTGCTCACCCGTGGCGAGGAAGTACGTGAACGTCTCTCCCAGCCAGCGGAGCTCAGCCGCCTTGGGCTGAAGCAGGTACGCGCCAGTTGCCGTCGCCACGTGTCAACTCCTTTTGTCGGGTGAAAGGCGGATCGGAAAAAGCTACAGCGTTCTCCTCAGGCTTGCATCGCGTCAGATCTCACCGATTGCGAGTCTCGGGTGGCTCCCGATCACTGGCGCACGTCGGTGTGCCGTTACGCGAGCGCATTTCCGCGTGCGGGTGAGGCTGAAGCCTCACCCCGTGGCTGTCCTGTGGTCTGGGTTAGGGGTGAGGCTTCAGCCTCACCCCCCACGGAACCGGAGGCGCCGTTCGGAACCGACCACCGCCAATGCCCAGGCGTACGAACGACCCCCTCGCTCGCCTCACGTCGGGCTTTGGTCACTTCGCGAAGCGAAGTGACCAAAGCCCGACGAACCACTGTCAGCCGTGACGTTCCGCGCCGGTCGGCTCCTGCGCGTCGTGCAGGTGTTGCTGGACCTTCCGATCCGGGTGCGCGAGGAACAGGTAGAGCGCACCGACGATCGCGATCATTGCGATCACGAGCAGCGTGATCCAGTCGAGGTTGAAGTAGCCGCGCGGGCTGCTGAGGCCGGTGGGCGCGACGATGTTGACCAGCATCAAGCCGAGGTACACGGCGGCGAGGACGCAGACGGTCCACCCCCACTTGCCGAGCTGGAAACTCCCCTCCGCCACCCACCCGCGTTTCCGCGCGACGATCGCGGCGATCACCGTCAGGAGAAACGAGAGGTAGATGCCGCTGACGCTGAACGAGACGAGCGACACGAGGGCGTTGATGTTCGCCGGGTAGGTCACGAACCAGACCTTGATGTCCTTGGCGGGCGTCGCGAACACGAGCAGTGCGAACAACACCGTGACGGCAGCGCCGGCGAGCAGGGCGTTGACGGGTGTCTTGAACCGTTGGTTGACCTTGGAGATCCACTTCGACCCCGGCAGCGCACCGTCGCGGGCGTAGGAGAACGCGAGCCGGCTCCCCGCCCCCTGGACGGAGGTGCCGCAGGAGAAGAATGCGAAGATGATGATCACGAGTAGGAAGTCCTGCAACCAGCTCGAGAGCTCGCTGAGGATAAACGGCACGCCGCCGCCTTCGACGGTCGCCTTGAGCGGATCGGTTTCGGGCATGGCGAGAATGAGCGCCGAGATGAGGATGAACGAGGAGACGCCACCCCAGATCAGGGCCTGGCGCATTGCCCGCGGCACCTGCCGGCTGGCGTCCTTGGTCTCCTCGGAGATGTCACCGGCCGCCTCGAACCCGTAGAAGATGTAGACGGGCGCGAGAACGGCGACGAGTGCTGCACCGGTGATCCAGTTGCCGCCGAAGTCCAGGCCAAGCGGGTTGGCTGCGGCGTTTTGCACGTTCTCCGTCGAGAAGAGGTAGCTCAGGCTGTGGTGGAAGCCGTGGATTGCGAGGATGATCGCTATCCCCAGGGTGCCCACGATCTCGACGTACACGCCGAGCTGCGCCACCCGGCCCATGACGTTCGCGCCGGTGATGTTCAGCATCGTCTGGATCGCGAGGAGGATGATCGTGATCAGCAGGATCGTCAGGTGGTCGGTCGGGTCGAGGCTCCAGCCGAACCAGTTGTGGGTCAAGGCCGTCACGTAGGTAACGACGCCCGTGTCAACCGCGGCCACGGTGATCAGCAGGGCGATCCCGTAGAACCAGCCCACGAACCAGCCGTACCTCGGCCCCACCGAGAACTTGCTGTACTGGTAGAGCGCACCCGCGACCGGGTAGTGGCTGGCCAGTTCGCCGAAGACGAGCGCGACGAGCAGCATCCCGGCCACCGGGATCCACGTCAGCCAGACGTAGGCGGGGCCGCCGGTTCCGACACCGAGGATGAAGAGGGAGTAGATCCCTACCATCGGCGACAGGTAGGTGAACGCGACGGAGAAGTTGGCGAACCTTCCCAGAACGCGGTTCAGCTGCGGCTTGTAGCCAAGAGCCTCGAGCCTCGCGTCCTCACTCTGCGGTGCGCTCGGGACTACGGCGGGCGTGTCCTGCATTGCTTCTCCTGTCCTGGGCCGATTTGACCGCGTCAATCTACTCCCCCGGGCGGAGGTTTACTACCCCGAGAGCGCGAGGACGGGTTGCACGCGAGGCTCAGCCGTAGACGGCGTGCCACGGTGCGGCGTACTGAATCGTCGCGACGGCGAGCACGAGCCCGGCTGCCAGCGCCAGCGCGACCGACGCCTGGCGGGCGACCGAGCGCTTCTTGCGCGCCTCACCGCGCCGGTAGTGGGGCAGCCAACCCGGGCACACGCAGCACGTGACCGAGCACGTGCAAGGCAAGCGCCACCAACCAGGCGACGAAGCTCGCCTTGTGAAGGCTCACGATCCATCCGGCTCCTCGGTCGATTTGTCGTCCACTGGCACGCGCGGCCGGGCGACGTGCCACACGTTCCTGCGGCACGCTACGGAACGCAGGGCAAGGAGGGGGTTAGCCCCAGGCCAACTCTCGGCTCGGATCTACGCGAGCACGATGCGGGCGTCGAGGCCGACCGCGCCCTCGGGTGTGACGAGCAACGGATTGATCTCGATCTCGGCGATCTCCGGGTGCGTAGCAGCGACA
>JAYUAK010000381.1:0-3323 GCA_043741335.1 Actinomycetota bacterium | reverse complement strand
CCCTGTTCGTCCGGGCCCACGACGCGAGCGGACGAGCCGCGGCTCAAGGAGTCCGGTGCTTGCCTGCATCCCATCGGTTCCCGTAGCGGTCGGTGGCGAACGCCATCGGCACGTCCTCGAGGTCGGTCGCCATCGAGTCGTTCCATCGGTTGAGGAATCCGAACAGGCCGATCACCGCGAGCAGCTCGACGATCTCGCCATCGTCCCAATAGCGCCGGAGCTCGGAGAAGTGCGCGGGCGTGACCTCGTTCGGCACGAGCGAGGAGTCCCGCGCGAACCGGAGCGCGGAGCGCTCGGCGTCCGAGTAGAGCGGTGAGCGCTCGAAGTCCCAGATCGCCGCGATCTTCTCGGGGGCGACGCCGCGGAGCTTCGCGTCGACCGCTTCGTGCGCCTGACAGTAGCGGCACCCGGCCGAGACGCTCGCGACGATCCCCACGAGTGGCTTCAGCGTCACCGGCACCGAGCCCGTGCGCCAGATCTGCGTGATCAGCTCCGAGAACGCCCGCAGGATCTCGGGACGTCGCGCCATGGTGAACAGGCTGTTGGGAATGAAGCTCATCGTCTCGTCGTAGAGCAGGAACAGCTCCTCGAGCTCGGGATGATCCTCCCGCTTCAGCGGCTGCATGTTGGCCATCGATCCCTCCAGTGTCGTCGGCAGATCGGTCGGGAGCCTAGTCTGAGCGAGACCGACCGAGGAGGCACGACATGAAGTGGGTGACGCGAGAGAACGCGAACGTAGACCGGATCGCCTGTCCATGGCTCATCAAGAAGTTCATCGACGCCGAGGCCGAGTTCCTCTTCTTCGGACGAGACGACGTGCTTGACGTCGCGGAGCGAGAGGGAGCAACCTCCTACGATGCGCCCGGAGCGAAGTACACCCATCGCGACGGCAAGTGCTCGTTCGACGTGCTCGTCGAAGAGTTCGCGCTCACCGGCGACAAAGGGCTCGTCCGGCTGGCCGAGATCGTGCACGCGGCCGACGTGGACGAGGACATCGACTCCTCGCCGGAAGGCCACGGTCTCTCCGCGATCGCGCACGGGTTCGCGTTGCTGCACGGCACGGACGATCACAAGAAGATCGAGCTCGAGACGCCGATGTACGACGCGCTCTACGCCTGGTGCCAGCAGCAAACCGCATGAGCACTCGCTTTGGCAAGAACGGGACTCGCACGTTGCGCTTCCTACGCTTGAGTCAATCCCAGGTCGTTGCGGTTGGTGGGTTCCGGGGACGCATCCGTTTGCAATGCTCCGGCTCGGTTACGCCTCACGTCATTGAACACGACGACGAGGCTAAGCAAGCAGAGCCATAGGCCCCCGAGCGCGAGGCCGCCGACCACGTCCGTCCACCAATGCACCCCGAGGTAGATCCTCGAGAGACCGACGAGCACTGCGATCAACCCTGCCGAGAGCCATAGGGCGACCTTGGCCGACGTCCTTGGTCCTGCACCAAGCACCACGGCAACCATCCCCCAGCATGCGATCGAGGCCGTCGCGTGTCCGGAGGGGAACCCGAAGCCCGAGACGCTGATCAGGTGAAGCGACACCGGGGGACGGGGCCGCTCGACGGCAGACTTCGCTGCGTGATACAGGATGTTGGCACCTCCGAGCGCGGCTACGAGGAGCGCCGCGGATCGCCAGTCGCGGCGCCGAACGAGGAGGTACGCGCCCAAGACGACGACAAGAGGTACGAGCACCGTGTTCGACCCGAGCCACGTGACGCCTTTCATCGCTGAGGTCAGCCCGGAGACTCGGTGGGCGATCACGAAACGTTCGATGCCGGGATCCAGCTTCACGGCCTCCTCGTGAGCAAGCACGTCTTGCGTCAACGCCACGAAGACCCATGCGCAGATCGTTCCGGCCACGACGACGAGGCTGAGGAGGAACCCGCGGCGTGAGGTCGCGTCAACCCTTCTCGCGAGCCACGCCGCCGAACGAGGGAAACGCCCGCGCAACCGCGCGATCGGTGGGATCCTCGCGAGACGGTCCGAGACCCGCTCGCCTCGCTCCCGGAGTCCCCGAAGGACGCGAGCCGCGATGAGCCCGATGAGCACGAGGATCAACAGTCCGAGGCCGACCTTGCTTGCATCCGCCGCGACCCGTTGCCACGCGGCCCCCGTGAAGTATCCGATGAGCACGAACCCAGTCCCCCAGATGAGTCCCCCAAGAGCGTTGAACAAGAAGAACTCGCCGTAGGGCATCTCAGCCATCCCTGCCAGACCCGGCACCATCACTCGAAGGGCCGCCGTGAACCGACCGAGGAAGATCGCGATGCCCCCTCGGCGCTGGAGGTAGGCCTCCGCTCGGTCGAGGTGCTCATCGATGCGATGACCCAAGAACGGCACCTTCGTTCCGATCGTTCGCAGTATCTGGCGTCCCCAACGCCGACCGACGAAGTAGCCGATCGTGTCTCCGAGCACGGCTCCGAGCACTGCCGCGATGATCGCGGCCGGGAGCGCTATGCGGCCATTGAATGCGAGCACCCCGCCGAGGAGAACTGCCACCTCGCCTGGGAAGAGGAAACCCAGGAATGCAGAGGACTCCAACGCAGGCACGAGGAAGACGATCGCGAGCGCGAACGTGCCATTGAGCGAGAGGATCCAGTCAGTGATCGATGCCATCATTCAATCGCTCGAGCCTGTGCCGGACCCAGGTGGGCCGGCGACGCTTCCAGGTTGCCACCCGATCAACGGATGCAGTTCCCACCAGTTGTGCAAGCCGTCGTGACGCACGACTCCCCACGCCGTGATCTGCTGGCCAACGTGCGGCGGTGCTAAGGGAAACTCCGGCTGGATCTCGGCCACGATGAACGCGCCGCTCCCCTCGATCCGGATGTGATAGTCGCCGTCAAGCTCATGGGTCACTTGCGTGACGTCCCCGACCACTGCGGCGTACGTGGCGCTGCTGCGACCGCTCGCGATCGTCGCGATGTCGATCGTGCCGTAGACAGAGGGCGGGACCGGTGCAGACTCCGGGTGAAGCATCGCCTCGGCCCTTTGGGCCGCCTCCTTCCAGCCGTGATCCTGGATCGCCCGCACCCCATAGCCGACGGTTACCAGCACCACGCCGACAACAACCGCGATCGCTCGGCGGTGTCGGTGGACGAACGCGTGCTCAGGCTTGGGCTCCGGCAGCCCTGGGCTCGGGAACGCCACCGCGAGGACCCTCGAGGTAGCTCCGCGGATCGGCAGTAAGACGAGAAAGCATGCTCCGCCCACGATCGCGCCTACGAGACAGTCCGAGGGATATTGGACGCCGGCCCCCACACGCCCAAGCGTCAGCAGACCCGCCAAAGCCAACGCCATCCACCCGAACGACCTGCGGGC
>JAYUAK010000380.1:0-3324 GCA_043741335.1 Actinomycetota bacterium | reverse complement strand
GAGTATCCCTCTCACCGCGCCATCTGAAGCGACGACGGTTTTGCGGGGCTCGGTCCGCGAGAGCAGGCTACTTCGCGTTGCCGGACGTGCCCTCTCTCGTCTCGAGGCCGATGGCGGCTCTCAGTTCCTCCATGTCCTTGTCCAACGAGGCATCCGGAAATTGAGCGGCCATGTGTTCCATGAGATCGGCCAAGCCGTCCGCGATCGCGTTCAGCTTGTGCTGGGTTGCTTGATCGGTTCGCGTTTGGCTGTTCTGCAGGAGGGCGACCATGAGGAAGGTGATGATCGTCGTCGTGGTGTTGATCTCCAACTGGTATTGGGAGCCCAGGAACGCGTGGAGGCTGCCTTTGGACACGATGAGGGCGACACCCTGTGCCAGCCAAACGATGACCAGCAGCAAGCAGAAGGCGAAGAACGGTGCGCGGCTGGCGAGCCGTGCTGCCAATCCGGCGAACGTGTCGAAGAATCCGATCCTGCTCGAGACCTCGCTCGGCATGAGGATCGGGGCGGACTTCTCAGTCATGAAGACTCCTTCCTAGGGCCGGATGATCCGGGTCGCCGACACTCGACCGTCGACATCTTCCACCTACAGGGGTTGCTGATGGACCTCGGCTTATCGCCCAGCGAGCGTCATCTCGCCGATCAGGATCGACGGCGTGCCGACCGAGGAGAAGAACCGCAGGTCGTTGCCGACACCGGTGATGCCGGAGAGCATGTCGGGAAGTGTGGAGGCGACCGTCATCTCGCGAAGCGGCTCGCCGAGCGCGCCGCCGGCGATGCGCAGGCCCGTCGCACCCACAGAGAACTCACCGCTGATCGGGTTCGCGCCCGAATGCACGCCGGACACGTCTTGGATCAACACGCCTCCTTCCGCGCGCGCGAGCAGCTCGTCGAAGGGCAGCTCTCCAGCGTCCAGGTAGAAGTTCGACGTTCCGACGCCGGGCGTGGTCTTGTAGCCGCCGCGCTTCGCGTTGCCCGTGGACACCGTCCCATCGCCGGTGCGTGATGCCGTATACGTGTTGTGCAGGAACCCATTCAGGGTGCCGCGTGTGAACAGCTCGGTCCGGCCACTCGGCACCCCTTCATCGTCGAACGGCGCGGCCGCCGGACCGATCGTGAGCGTCCCGTCGTCGACGAGCGTGAACAGCTCGGAGCCGATCTGCTGCCCAACCATCGACGCGAACAACGACCGGCCCTTCAGCACGGCCTCGGCTGAGAGTGCACCGGCCAGCACGCCCAAGAAGGACATGGCAGCGAACTGATCGAGCACGATCGGCACCCTCGCCGTCGCCGGCTTGGTGGCGCCGAGCATCCGGACCGATCGCTCCACGGCCTCGTCGGCGATGGCCTCCCAGCCGAGCTCGTCGATCCCGCGAGCGATGGTGAAGGAGTAGCCGGTTTGGGTCTCGTCGCCTTCCACCGCGAGCGCGACCACGACGCACCACGCGTCGGTGCGCGCGTACTCGGCCTCGACGCCGTTCGTCGACGCGATCGCGACCCGTGACACGGCGTCGCCGATCTGTGCGGCATCGCTCTTGGTGACGCGCGGGTCGATCGAGATCGCTCGCCGTTCCACGTCGAGCGCGAGCGCGACCTTGCGATCCGTGGGGAGGTTCGCCTGCTCCTCGGCGAACAGCGTCGGGATCGGCGTGGAGGGCGTGAAGGACGGCAACACGTTGAACGCGTCCGGCTCGGCGAGAGCGGCATTCTCGCGCGCGCGACGCACCGTTTCGCGGATCTCATCCAGCGTCGGATCGGCGGCGTACGCGTACCCGAGATGCCCGTCGGCGATCAACCGAACGCCGACGCCCCGCGATTCCGCGAACGTGAGTCCCTCGATCTCGCCGCGGAGCGCGCTCGCCTCGGTGTGGCGCGACTCTTCCGCGTAGGCCTCGACGGCTTCGTTTCCCTTTGCGGCTTCGATCGCGGCGGCGCAGAGCTCGTGGAGGTCAGGCACCGGTGCCCCCCACGGTGATCCGCGAGATCCGCAGGGTGGGCGAGCCGCTACCGACGGGAGCCGATTGCCCATCCTTGCCGCAGACCCCTTCCCACGTGTCGAAGTCGGCGGCGACGGCGTCGACCGCGCTCATGACCTCGATCGCGTGACCGATGAGGTTCGCTCCGCGGACCGGCGTCGTCACTCGGCCGTTCTCGATGAGGAACCCCTCGGACACGCCGAACACGAAGTCGCCGGTTGCCGGATTCGTCTGCCCTCCGCCGAGCGACGCGACGTACACGCCGCTGCCCGTCGAGGACAGGACGTCGGCAGCATCCGACGTCCCGTTCAGGATGTTCGTGTTCGTCATGCGCGGGATCGGCGGTGACGCGTAGGACTGGCGACGGCCGTTGCCCGTGGGCGGCAGCCCGTCCTTGTCCGCGTGCATCCGGTCGTACAGGAGTCCCTGCAGCACACCCTGTTCGAAGAGCGACGTGCGCTGCGACGGTGTCCCCTCGTCGTCGAACGCGAACGAACCCCAGCCGTTCGGGATCGACGCATCGTCGACCCCTGTGATCAACTCGGATGCGCAGCGCTCGCCGATCAGACCGCGATAAACGCTCGCCTCCTTGTCGATCGCATCAGATTCGAGTGGATGCCCCACCGCCTCGTGAAACAGCACGCCGCCCATGCCGGGAGCGAGCACCACGGTCATCTCTCCCGCCGGCGCGGGGATCGAGTCGAGCATCGTCACCGCGCGTCGAGCGGCGACCTCGGCCGTCGACCGCGGCGGATGACGATCCACGAACTCGACTCCACTGCACGCCGCCGGCCCGTGGAATCCGGTCTGGATGTTCCCGTCGCGCGCTGCAACCACCTGGGCGACCAGACGGATGCGCGGACGTGTCTCCTCGACCCACCGTCCGTCCGACGTGGCGATCAGCACTCGCTGGAGGGAGTCGCCGTACATCCCCACGACCTGTGTGACCTCGGAGCTGAACGCGCGCGCCGCGTCGTCGAGCTCGCGGAGCCAGGCCACCTTGTCGGCGGCGAGTACGCTCTCGGCGGCTCGCTCGACCGGATTCACCATGCGTGCGTCGGCGGCCCGGAGATCGACGATCCCGCCGGCCTCGCCGTCGCGGAGCGCCGCGCTCGCGGCCTCCGCGGCGGCCAACAACGCCTCACGGTCCAGCCGGTTCGAGTAGGCGTATCCATACGAGGTCCCCACGCAGACGCGGACGCCCGCGCCGCGGTCAAGCCCCGTTGTGAGCTCCTCGACCTTGCCGTCGTCCAACCGGATCGAGGTAGAGGTCTTTTCCTCGACGAACACTTCGGCGAACGAACCACCCCGGCGGCGAGCGGCCCGCAAAACCTCGTCGACGAGCTCA
>JAYUAK010000379.1:0-7802 GCA_043741335.1 Actinomycetota bacterium | reverse complement strand
CGTCTGCTTCTCGCCATCTCGGTCACGTCCGTTCATTGGAGAACCGGGTCCTCGCGCACGACCACCTGGCTGTGAAGGTTCACGACAACGACCGTGGTCGGGGCACGCGAGCGGTCGCGCTCTTCGTCTCGCAGCTTCCGGCCGAGATCAAGGATTGCCCGGGCCGCCCCGAGTACCACAGTTTCGTTCTTGGAATTGACGAGCAACCCCTCAAGCAAGTCGGCGGCGTTGAGCGCCGCGTAGGCAAGGCGGTCGCGAGCACCGGCGACGAGCTTGTCTCGTGTTCACCCGAGCGAGAGGCAGGTTGCATCGATAGCAGTGAAGCGTTCCGTCGGAGTCGAGTGTGGCAGACCGCCCGTCGTTCACACCCGATCCCCGAGCGCCATCTGCTCTTGGGCCACAAGACCCCGCTCGACCTTGTTCGCGGCCGCGTACCGCTGCACCATCGCCCGGCTCGACCAGCCCAGCGCCGACATCAGCGTGGTCTCCTCGCCCCCCGCGCGCAGGTGCGCGTCTGCGTACGAGTGCCGGAACATGTGCGGGTGCACGCCGGGGATACCGCCGGCCTCGGCGCGCTTGCGGACGATCTGGCGGACGCCCGACGGTGTCAGTGGTCCGCGTGCGCCGATCCACAACGCGGTCGTGGCGCGCGCGCGCGCGTACCTCGGCCGTTGTCGCAGGTACGCCGCAAGCGCGACGACCGTCTTGGGTGAGAGGACCTCGGTGCGTGGCACGCGGCCCTTCGTGTTGCGAAGCAGGACCCGCCCCGTCGTCTTGTCGAAGTCATCTAACTCCAGACCGGCGATCTCCGAGAGGCGTGCACCGGTCGCGATGAACACGCGGAGCAGCGCCGCGTCCCTCACGTCGTCAAGACCCTTGCCCTTGCACGCGGCGACGATCGCAGCGAGCTGCGCGTCGTCGAGCACGGGCGCCATCACGGCCGGGACGGTCGGCGGCTCCATGTTCCGCATCGGGTCGGACGTGACGTCGCCCTCGGCGGCGAGGTAGGCGAAGAACCGCTTGAGCGCCCGGTATCGGTTGCTCGCGGTCGCAGGCTTCCGCGTCGCGGCCAGCTCGGCAATGAACGTCTCGACGTGCTCGCGAGCTATCGACCCGACGTCAGTGGGCATCCCGCGCGCGGCCAGGAACGCACCCAGCTGGCGGATCGCCTCGCTGTAGGTCTCGATGGTCCGGGGTGACCTGTTCTGAGCCTTGAGAGCCCACTCGAACTGGATCGCGGCGGCCTCGATGTCGCCTAAGCTGGTAGACGTGACCGTCTCGGAGACCTGTATGACATCCTCCCGTCCGGCGCTGTTCACAGCTGCCGTTCGAGTCGATGTTATCTGCTGGGTGTGCGCTGTGCAACCCGCCAAAGCAGGGTTTCCGCAGGTCAACATGGGGACGTAGCTCAGTTGGTAGAGCACCTGCTTTGCAAGCAGGGGGTCGGCGGTTCGAGTCCGCTCGTCTCCACGATCGTCTCCAGGATCTCTTGTCGTGTTCCGATCCACATGAGGGGTGTTCGGATGATCATCTCGATCTTCGGCGGCACGGTCCTGCGTCCTGGGATGGAGGACGCAGAGACGCAGGCGATGGACCGACTGATCCCGATCTATGTTCGATGCCTGGTTCATCTCGTACAAGTCCTACTCGGGAGCCGATGGCGACGGCATCTCTATCGCTCGCTTCGCGACACGAGACGCCCTTCGTGAGTGGGTACGGCAACCGGATCACGTCGAGGTCCAGAAGATGGTGGGTGAGCTCTACGCAGATCTATGGGTACAGACGGCCGAGACGATCCGTGAAGCGAGGCTCGTCGACGGTAGACCCATCGACACCGACCATACGAACCTATTCCTCGAGAGCTGACGAGAGCTGCCAAAGGTATTGGATGGTGAACGTGTCATTTTAAGGCCGGTGGAACGCGTCGACCTCACGCGGCTGTGGGAACTGATGGAGGACGTGGAGGTGGCGATCCTCGCGGACGGTGGCCCATCGTCCCGACATCGCTGTCCGAGTACGAGGCACGGTTCGATAAGGAGCTCACGGAGCGGCGCACAGATCGGATCAACTTCGCCGTCGATGTCGACGGCGTGCTCATCGGGATGTGTCAGCCCCTCGCGATCGACCACTTCCACGGGCGGTGCGACCTGGGATCGCGGTCGGGCGGGAATACTGGGGCAAGGGGTTCGGTCAAGACGCCGTCCGGAGCCTCCCTGGATACGCCTTCACACACCTCAACCTCCGCAGGGCTGGACTGGAGGTGCTGGCCGACGACGCCCGCGCGATCGGCGCCTACCTGAAGCCGGGTTCGTCGAGATGGGGCGGCTCCGGGCCTGCTCCGTCGTCGGGGGGGTAGTGCGCGACGAGCTCGTCATGGCCGCCCACCGTGATGGTCCGATAGAGCAGTAGCCGTCGTGACCGTGGCGGCATCGACGCCGCCCTTGACTGCGCGCCGGCTTCACACCCAGCTATCGGTGCCATAGGATTCGCGCGTACGTCCATCAACTAACCCGGAGAGGGAGGTCGCCATGTCACGAGGTTCTCGGATCGCCGCGATCGTTGTGCTGGGTTCGCTGGTGTTCGCCGCGTGTGGTGGCAACAGCGATACGGGGAATACGTCTGACAGCGGATCGACCGCCACCGAGGCGCCGAGCGGGTCCGCCAGCGCGAGCGAGAGCACGGGTTCGAGCAGCGGGACCGGGACGGTCATGGATGTCTCCGATTGCACCGCGGTCGGCGCTGCGTTCGCAGCGGCTATGGGAAGCGCCGCCGTCGCGATGTCCGGCGACACGTCTGCCACCCAAGACGCTCTCCATCAGCTCGACGCCTACGCGAGTCAGGTGCCCGAGGAGATCCAGGGCGATCTCAACACGGTCATCGAGGGCGTCCAAGCGTTCGAGCAGGCGATCGCTGACGTCGGATACGACCCGAGCAGCGGGCAGCCGCCGACTGCCGAGCAGCTGGCGGCGCTCCAAGCCGCCTCAGCTGCGTTCGGCGACCCGGCATTCACGACGGCGTCAGACAACGTGTCAGCGTGGATCACGAACGAGTGCGGCCAGTGATGGGCTCTGCGCGCCCTGGTCCGTGATGGGCTAGCAGACCGCCATCAGGTACGGGTACGGATCCACGGCGCTTCCGTTGCCCGGGTGCCACTCGAAGTGGTCGTGGGGGCCACCGGCGTCGCCTGTCGAACCGACGTAGCCGATGATGGTGCCGGCCTTCACGTTTCCGAGCGTGCCGTACGCGGACAGGTGCGCGTTGTAGACGTACCCCTGAGCTCCGAACACCTTCACGGCCAAACCGCCCAGCTCGTTCGAAGACGCCTCGGCGACCCCGTCGAACGGGGCCACGATCGGCGTGCCGCTCGCAGCGGTGATGTCGTTCCCTTGGTGGATGTGCTTGGGCACGCCCGGCTTGATCACCCAGACGCCGAAGTTGTTGGCCACGTCGTGCGTGCCGTCGACCGGGCACGCACGGAGGACGCCGTACGTCGTGATCCAGGTCGACAGGTCCATCCGCAGCGTTCGAAGCACCACGGTCCGGCGTGCCACGAACCGCTCGAACTTGTGCAGCCGTAGGCGCAGCTCGTGACGGAGCTTCCCGAGGTGCTTCTGGTTCTTGGTCCACCGCTGACGGTCCGACGCCAGCGCCGGGCCCTTCGACTTCGTGCGGTGGATCTTGGTCTGGATCGCGCGGATCTGGTGATGGAGGTTCTGACGGGCGACCCGCCGGAAGTTGTGGATCGTTTCGAGCCTCGTGACGGTTACCTTGCGCTCGTGCAGAGCCCGGCCCAAGGCATTGTCGGCTTGCGCCGCGGCCACCAGCCCGCCGATGACGAGCGTGGCGCAGACGGCGAGCGAGGCGCCGCGCGTGATCATCTTGGTGCGATCCAAACCGTTTCGACCTCCCCAGTCGTGACGACTCCGGGTATCGGCATCTGGGGGTCCCGTTCTTGACACCGATCAGCAAGTCGTGATCGCCATGGAGCTCCTGGCCGAGTCGCTCGACAAGCAGCAGGTCGGCTACGCGTGCGGCCTGGTGACGTTCGCCGCCGACTACTGGGACGACGTCTTGGGCTACCTCTAGCCTCGAGCGCTCGCTCGGAAGCTTCGTTCCCAGGGTTCAGACACGTTCCAAACGCGCCGATGGGATGGATGACCGGCCAGGTCCGGTCCATGACTTCGAGCCGAGGGACGCGGGGGAACACGTTGCCGACTGATCGACGCACGCGCGACCGGGTCCGCCTCTTTTTCTGGGCGGTCCTCACGATCGTGTGTCTTTCCGCCGTCCTCGTCTCGCACCAGCAACAGCAGCAGGGTTTGCGACGCAAGGCCGAGGCCACGCAGGAGCGAGCGATCCGCTACACCGAGAATGTGCTCGACGGCCGGTTGGACACGCATCGCGTGGCCAACCCGATCGAGCGGTCAGGATACGACGCACTTCTCGCGGATCTGAAGCACGATCTCTTCAACGATGGTCGCATCGTGCGCGTTCGGGTGTGGCGCCCCGACGGGCTCTTGGTGTTCACGACCGACGATCCGACGAAGATCGGCGAGTTGACGTCGAAGGACGAAAGTGTGCGCGCCGCGCTCCAGGGCGATGTCGTGAGTCTGGTCCAGACCGAAACGCTGGCGCCCGACACCACGACGACGCCCGTACCGACGGACTTATTCTCGACCTACGTTCCGCTGCGCGACACGGACAAGGCAGACGTGCACGGCGTCGTGGAGATCGATAGCGATTACAGCCTCATGCGCGATTCGACGTCTCGCCCGTGGAAGCAGCTGCAGGTGGCATTCGGGATCGTGGCGCTGCTCTGCTTCGTCCTGACCATCGTGTCGTTCGTCTGGTCGCGCCGCCCGGAGGAAGTCTCCGGGTTCGGCCCCAGCCGTGGCGACGTTCGCGCCTCGACACGCGATGACAAGAAGGCGGCGTCTGCGCAGGCCGAGGCCGCGAAGCTCCGCGAACGGGTCAAGGAGCTTGAACAGCAGGCCGATCGGGCGAAGAAGGAGGCCGACCAGAAGGCCGAGCAGATGGCGAAGCAAGCCGCCTCGACCGTGGAGGCGCCCGATCCCGCCGAGACCGAACGGCTGACCGCACGGGCCAAGCAGTTGGAAGCCCAGGCGCAGAGCGCGGAGGCTCGGTCCTCGCAGCTACAAGCGCGCGTCACCGAGATGGAGGCGCAGCTCCGGGTCACGACCGAGCAGTTCCGCTCCGCCCAAAAACGTCAGGAGGAAGTGGCGGCGGCGGCGGCGGCGGTCCCTCCAGCGGTTCCGGCGGAGGTCCAAGCGCAGCTCCAGGCGGCGGGGGAAACCGAACAGCTCCTTCGTGCCGAGCTACAAGCGGCCCAGGCCGAGGTCGACGGACTGCAGAAGGCACGCGACGAGATCGAACATGCGCATGCCGAGCAGGCGACAGCGCAACAGGGGCAACTGGACCAGGCTCGGGCGCAGGCGCGGGTGGCCGAGGAGGAAGGACAGCGCTCACTCGCCGAGGCGACTGCGAGCGCCGCGGTGCAGCCGGCGATCGCGGCGGACGCCCAAGCCCGGAACGAAGAGCTCCAACAGCAGCTCCAACGGTCGGAGCACGAGCGGGCCATGTTGCGCGCAGGTCGCCCCGAAACCGTCTACGAGGCCCGCAACCGTGAATTGGAAGACGAGCTCGCGCAGGTGCGCGATCAGATGCACGTGGCGGAAGGCCGGGCGCGATCGGCCGACGCTGCGACCGCGGGCGTCGATCCGGGCGTCATCGCCGCGCTGGAGGAGCGCATCACCGCCGCGGAACAGCGGGCGGGCGAGGCCGAGCGCCGGCTGGACGAGGCCAAACCGAGGAGTGGTTCGCGTTCGCGGGCATCGCGGGGGAATGGCGATGGCGGGGGCACACCTGCGGGAGTCGACGCGCCCGACGCGGCGAACGATGACGCCGAGAAGCCGGTGATCGACGGCAGTGACCTCCGGAGCCGGTTGGTTCGGAGCACCGACGCGAAGCGCCGCGGTGCAACACCTGTTCCGGAAGACGCTAGATCGCGAGCAGGTCGACCGCGTAGGTAGCTCGAAGCGCCTGGTCGACCGCTTTCGCCGGCAACAACGCCGCAGGACGCATTTCGAACCGCGCCGCGAGCTCGACGTGCTCGTCGCACATGGGCCACAGTTCGTCCCTCGGGAACCAGCCCACGACGGTGGGCTCGTTCCTGTTCATGCCCCGCTGCCAGAAGCAGAACTGACAGATCAGGCGAACGGTCTGCGGGTAGCCGAACTGCGCGCGGAACCCCAGCTCGTGTTCGATGACCCGGCCCCAGAGCGCCACGCGGCCGAGCACCGCCGGGCACCTGGTCCGGCGAAGCAGGTCAACACCGCGGGTGCTGTGGAGTCCGCAGGAGCACTGGGGTTGCGGCGCCTCGTGGAACCGCCCTCCGCGACACGTTGCTTCGGCAGGCCGCCCGGGGATCCATGGCCGCCGGCTGGCGACCGCGCGGAGCAGAAGCTGCGACCCGTCGCGGCGTCCCGTGAGCGCCCACGCCCGCCAGGCCAGAACCGGCTCCGTCGAGGTTTCGACGGGGAGCGCTCGGTCGACGGCGAGGCGTGTCATCCAGGCGATCTCAGGTCGCAGGCTCGACATGCTCGGGCGTCGAGGCCGGCAAGGGATCAGGGGCCGGGATCGTCTCTGGCAGCGGGACCGACGCGGGCTCGATCTCGATGATGCGCTTGGGTCTTCCGATATCCACCGTCGTCTCCTTCGGCTACGACCGTCCCTGGTCTTTGAGGGTACTCCCCTGGCAGCAAGCCGGCGCCATCAGCCGGCGCCATCAGCCGGCGCCATCAGGCAGGCGCGAGCCGATAGATGGCTTGCGAGTCGCTGAAGTAGATCTGACCGTTCGGCGCGGTCTCCATGGAGTAGACCGCACCTCCGGGTGCATCGAGCACGCCGACGGCGCCGCCGGAGACGTCGTCCCGTGCAGCGTTCAACGCGACGCGCCGCAAGACGCCGCCGTTCACGTCGCCGAAGAACAGTTGCCCTTGCACCTGATCGCCCAGCCCGCAGTCCTGGCAGAACGCATCGCCCGTGATGCCGATCGGGCTTTCGAACCAGAGCTTCGGGAGATGACGCGGCGTGGGCCCACTGTTGTTCGTGTCATCGGGAGATGTTCCCTGACAGCTCTCGTTCGGTCCCCAGCCGAAGTTGGCACCGCCGACGATCAGGTTCAGCTCGTCGTTGCACTCGGGTCCATTCTCGGTCTCCCAGAGACTGTCCGTCTGCGGATCGAACGTGAACCCGAACGAGTTGCGGATACCGAACGCGAAGATCCGACTGCCGGCGATCGGGTTGTCGGCGGGCACGCCGCCGGCGGGCGTCATGCGCAGGATCTTGCCGCGGAGGTTCCCGGAAAGGTCCTGGGCGTTCGAGCTGTCGTGGCCTTCTCCGACGATGGCGTAGAGCATGCCGTCGGGTCCGAACAGGATCCGTCCCCCGTTGTGGTACGGGCTCGAGCTTGCAGGCTGGGACATCAGTACCTGCACCGTGACGGTCTGGTTGGCGCGTGTGACCTTAACGATCTGGTTCCTGAGGTTCCCGCCGGAGGAGCGTGTCACGTAGACGTAGAGCGATCGCGGGCTCGGCCAGCCGGGGCTCACTGCCACGCCGAGCGCTCCTCGCTCGCCGTCGCCGTTCACACCGGGGATCGTGAAGAACCGATGGTCCGTCTTCGTCTTCGGGTCGTAGATGTGGATCTGCCCGGTTCCCCGTTCCAGGTAGACGATCCGCCCGTCCTTCAGGAACGTGAATCCGGCGGGATCGTTCAGGTT
>JAYUAK010000378.1:0-3337 GCA_043741335.1 Actinomycetota bacterium | reverse complement strand
GTCGCGTGGATGTGCGCGGCACCGGGTCGTCGGAGGGGATCGCCGAGGACGAGTATCCGGCCGTCGAGCGCACCGACATGCTCACGGTGATCGACTGGCTCGCGACGCAGGACTGGTCCTCCGGAAACGTCGGGATGTACGGCACCAGCTATTCGGGATTCAACTCGATCCACCTGGCCATGGAGCGTCCGCCAGCGCTCAAAGCGATCATCCCGATCTACGCCACCGACGATCGCTACGCCGACGACGTCCATTACTTCGGCGGCGCGTTGAAACAGCTCGACCTCGTCGACTACCCCTCATACATGATCGCCATGAACGCCCTGCCGCCCGTCCCGTCTATCTACGGCGAGGGATGGCGCGAGGAGTGGGAACGACGCGTGCGCGGGAATGAGCCGTGGGTGCTGACGTGGCTCGCACACCAGCGTTGGGACGACTACTGGCGCTTCGGCTCTCTCCGACCTGGATACGACCGGATCGAGGCCGCGACGATGATCGTCGCCGGGTGGGCGGACGGGTATCGGAACAACTCGCTGCGGACATTCGAGCAGCTCCGCTGCCCGGCACGCGTGGTCATCGGTCCGTGGGCCCATGCATCGACCGACACGTCGCTGCCGGGACCGAACATCGACCTGGTTCCCGAGATGATCCGTTGGTGGGATCGGTGGCTGAAGGGCCTCGACAACGGCATCGACCGCGAACCGCCGATCGTGCTGTTCGCGCAGCGTTCAACGCGGCCGGGTCACACGCGAGCGGAGATGCGTGGCGACTGGCGGTACGAGCCGTCGTGGCCGGCCGAGCGTCTGCGGCCGACGTCGTTCGCCTTGAGCGACGCCGTCGGCCCGGCGGCTCAGCGAGACGGACAAGAAGACGTCCTCGACGTTCGCGGCGACGTCGGGTGGACCGCGTGGATCTCCTGCGCCGGGCACCTGCCGTGGGGCCAGCCCGACGATCAACGTCCGGACGAAGCGTTCTCATTGACGTACACCTGGCCCGCGCTCGAGGAGGAGCTCGAGATCCTGGGGCACGCCCGCCTGTCGGTCACCGTCACGTCGTCCGCGCCCGTCGCCTACTTGTCCGCGAAGCTCTGCGATGTCTTCCCGGATGGCGCGTCGTCCCTCGTGGCTCGCAACATGCTGAACCTGACGCATCGAGACTCGCGCGAGGAGCCGTCGCTGCTCGAGCCCGGTCGCCCATACGAGGTGACGTTCGACCTGGAAGCAGCGTCCTGGACGTTCGAGGCTGGGCACCATATCAGGCTCGATCTGGCCGGAACCGACTGGCCGAACGCGTGGACGCCGCCGGAGCCGCTGACGCTCTCGATCGATCCGGCGTCCGCGACGCTCACGCTGCCCGTCCTGCACGGACCGACCCCCGCCGCCGGTTCTCCCACGTTCGCGGCGCCACGCGGCGGGGCAGACGCGATCCCGAACCGTGGACACGGGGGTTACGAGTGGCGGATCGAGCACGACGTGCCGACCGGGGAGTCGCGCGCAGTGGTGGGCAACCACGGCGACTACCCGGCAAGGGAGGACGTCCCGTCGTTCGTGGAGCGGTTCGCAGGAACGGTGACGGTGTTGCCGAACGATCCCGGCCATGCGTCGGCGCACGGCGAGGCTTCGTTCGAGGTGCGATGGCCGGAGGCAACCTGCGGCGCGAGCGCGACGCTTGACGTGAAGAGTGACCGGGACGGCTACTGCGTTCGGATCGATCTGAGCGTGACCGAGAACGGGGACGAGCGCTGGCACCGGACCTGGGACCGGATCTTTCCCCGCGACCATCAGTAGAAACACGAAACCCCGGCGCACTGGCCGGGGTTACGGTCTTGATGGGATATCCCGACACCAGGCTACCAGGGTTCAGCTGAAGCCCGGAAGATGGTGCCGGAACAGAAGGAACCCGATCCCCGCGGCCGCATCGAGCAGGAAGTGCGCCATGACGAACGGCCACGTGCGCCGCAGGCGCAGGAACGCGATGCCGAAGAGCACGCCCATCGCGAGGTTACCCGCGAACCCGCCCCACCCCTGATACAAGTGGTACGCACCGCGAAGGAGCGCTGAGGCGGCAACCGCAGCGAACGGACTCCAGGACAGTTGCCGCAAGCGCGTCACCAGGTATCCCAGCACGATGACCTCTTCTAGGAGCGCCGCCGCCGCCGCGCTTCCCAGGAGCACCGGAACGGTCCACCAGCGCCCGAGCGGAGGCACCGGTACCACGAACCGATTCACGCCGAGAGCCACGGCGCCCAGGTAGAAACCGAGACCGCCGAGACCGACAACGACGAACAGCGCCGCGCCCAGCTTGAGATCGCCGCTCGGCCGATCCCAGGCCAGGCCGATCGACGCAACGCCTTCCCCGGTCCGTCGAAGGAGATGCACCACAAGCCAGACCGGCGCCAGACCGAACGCGATGCCCACGACCTGTTTGGCGAACTCGTTGCTCTGACTCACCGACGCGACGTACCCGCCCTTGAGAGGACCCGACAGCAGATCGAGCACGGCATAGACCGCGCTCGCCACGAGCGACAGCGCGAGCACCACCAAGATCTCCTCGCGGAGCATTCGTCGATCGAGGGAGCCTGGCGACGAGACCGGATCCATGCGGGTCACTGTACGTTCGCCCGGGTATCCGTTCCCGCAACGCGTCGATACACTCACGCCCCCGCGTCGGAGGGCGAGGACGGATGGGCAAACGGGAAACGGCGGACCTGGTGGTGGTGGGTGCCGGCATGGTCGGCGGGTGGGCTTCGTGGTTCGCCGCGACCAGCGGCGCCGGTCGCGTCATCGTGCTCGAGAAGGATCTGGCGGGCCAGGGCGCATCGAGCCGGGCGGCCGGTGTCGTGCGGGCGCAGGGCGGAACGCGAACCACGGTCGCGCTCGGCCGGTTCTCGATCGACTTCTACCGAGCACAGCAAGAGCTGCTCGGGACCGACTCGGGGTTCCGCGAGCTCGGCTACCTGATCCTCGCGATCACGAAGCTCGATGAGCGCCAAGGCGCCATCCGTGTCGCCATGCAACGTGCGTCGGGCCTGGACGTCCGGTGGGTCGATGCCGCCGAGGCATGCAGCCTGAACCCGACGCTCGCCACCGACCGGCACCGAGGTGGGAGCTACTGTGCGACCGATGGCGCGATCGACCCACCTCGGAACGTCCGCGCGTACTCGCTCGCGATGCAGCGGGCCGGCGTGGAGCTTCGCGAGCGCACCGCGTTCTTGGGACTTCGGACCGCAGCTACACGTGGCGGTCGCCGGCGCGTCACGGGCGTGGAGACTCCCGACGGCGTCATCTCCACGGAGCGGGTGATCATCACGGGCGGGCCCACACTGCGGGCGGTGGGC
>JAYUAK010000377.1:0-3337 GCA_043741335.1 Actinomycetota bacterium | reverse complement strand
AACGGTAGGCGCGACTCCGACGTGCGGAGCCACTCCGTTGCAGGTTATGCGTGCCCAGCAGCGGACGGCGTGAGCCGCTGCGCGCCGGGCCGCGCGCGTTATCGCGCACCCGATACGTCCTTCTCCGGCGCTCGCGTTCTGCGCTCGCGGCTCTCCGCAGGATCCGGGGCCCGGCGAGCGGCGGTCGCGCGCCTCCTCGACGATGTGGATCTCGCTCGAGCACCGCTTGGGTGGCTGCGCTCGGCGAGCAGGTCTTCGGTGAGCATAGCAGCGAGGCTCCCGGGTCTCGGGAAGCAGGGCCCTCCGATCCGAGGGAGATACGTACGCTGTCCCCCATTCAGGGGACTCCAGAAACCGCACGTATGTCGGATGCGTCGGGATCCCACAACCGTGACACTTGGATCATGTTGGTCGAGAGGGCTCCCTCGTCCGTGCGCCAGCGTGTTCGCGTGCTGGTGGTGGACGACAACACCGGGTTCCGCGACTCGCTCGTCTCCCTGCTCGACACCGACGAGCTGGTCGTCGTCGGCCAAGCCAGCAACGGCGCCCAGGCCTTGGAGCTCATCGAGTCGACGCAACCCGACGTCGTGCTCATGGACGTTCGGATGCCGATGATGGACGGCATCGAGACCACTCGGCGACTGAAGGCCCTCGACCCGAATATCTGGATCGTGGCACTCACGGGGCTGGAGGATCAGCGTGCAGTCCGTGACATGTTGGTGGCAGGGGCATCCGGCTATGTCCTGAAGGACTCCGACGGCGACGAGATCCTCAATGCCGTCCGGGAGGCCGCAACCGGAAACGGTGTCATCTCCCCTCAGCTCACCTCCACCGTCATCGAGGAGCTCACCGAGGCGCTCGAGCGCGAACGTCGTCGCACGCGTCAGCTCGAGATCGCCCAGGAGGCCCTGCTGGAGCGGGCCGCTCGCCGCCACGAGCTAGTCTCGCGATTGGGCCACGAGCTTCGCACGCCCGTGACCGTGATCCTGGGCATGGCTCAAACGCTCGCCAACGGCACCGCGCCCGAGGAGACGCACGAGGAGCTCTTGGATCGACTCGTCGCGCGGGCGGGTGACCTGGCTCGGCTGGTCCAACGCTTCGAGGCCGCCGTCGAGGCCGGCCTCACCGAGTGGGCCGACGTCACCGAGGTCGCGCACGAGGTAGCCATGAGCAACGACCGAATCCACGTCGAGGCCGCCGACGCGCCGGCGATGGCGAGCATCAATCGCCTGGCGGCGAGCAGGATCCTCGAGGAACTGGTCGAGAACGCGCTCGCGTTCTCGCCGGAAGATCGATCCGTGGACGTGCGAGTCTCGATCGAGGATGGCTCACCGGTGATCCGAGTGATCGACGCCGGTCCCGGCATCGATGCCCGGTCTTTGCTGCGCATCTTCGCTCCGCTCGAACAGGGAGAGGCGTTGAACGCCCGTACCCATCAAGGCATGGGGTTGGGCCTTGCGATCGCCCGGATGTCAGCGCGTGCCATGGACGGCGACGTGATCCTGGAGGCGACGGGTCCCGAGGGCTCCACGTTCACGTGGCTCGTCAGCGCACAACACCTGAGCACGTCCCTCGGTTGAGCACATCGCTCACTTGAAGCGACGCATGTGCACGTTCAGCAACAGCCCGGCTCCGACGAAGTTCGCGAGCATGGCTGACCCGCCGTAGCTGACGAACGGCAACGGGATCCCGGTGATCGGCATGATGCCGACGACCATCCCGACGTTCACGAACATCTGGATCGCGAACATCGAGGCGATGCCCGCGGCAACGTAGGTCCCGAACGGATCCTTCGATAAGTACGAGATCCGGATCGCGCGCCAGATGAGGATAGCGAACAGCATCAGCACGAACGCCGCGCCCGCGAACCCGAACTCCTCGCCCACCACCGTGAAGATGAAGTCGGTGTGCTGCTCGGGCACGAAATCCAAGTTCGTCGCGACGCCGTGGAGATACCCCTGTCCGAAGAGGCCTCCGGCTCCCACCGCGATCTCGGCCTGCTCCCGGTTGTACCTGCTAGCGGCGTCGGAGTTCTGCGGATCGAGGAACCCCGTGAGACGCTGGATCTGGTAGTGCTGGATCGCACCAAGCTGGAAGGCGAGCGCGATCAGCACGATCGCCGTGAGCGCCAGGGCGAGGAGATGGCGCGATCGGGTTCCAGCGACTACCAGGATTCCGACCATGATCGCGACCAGCACGATCGTGGTTCCGATGTCCGGCTGGATGAAGACGAGCATCATGGGGATCACGGACACGATGCAGACGCGGAGCACGTCGGGCAACAGGGGTTCGGACGTGCGGAGCTCGGAAAGCATCGCCGCCAACATCAGCGTGAGCGAGAGCTTCGCGAACTCCGATGGGGTCAACTGGAAACCGGCGAACTGGAACCAGCGCTGCGCGCCGTTCGCGGATGACCCGATCCCCGGCAGTCGCACCAGGACGAGCAGCACCGCCGTTGCTCCGTAGATGAATCCGGCGTAGACCTTGAAGAAGCGGTAGTCGAACGTCGCGATGATGAGGAGCAGCAGGATCCCCAGCACGAGCGCGGCGACCTGCTTTTTCACATAGATCATCGGGTCTTCGTTCAACACGGCCAACGAACGGTGGGTGGACGAGTAGATCGAGAGCAGCCCGACGATGGACAGACCGGCCGTCACGAGCAACAACACGGGATCAAGGTGTCGGATCGGGCGGCGCTCGTCGGCGAAGGTGCGCCCCGCGACTAGATCCATCAGTCCGTCACCCCACCGTTCACGGCGCCGGTCGCGTCGATCCCGTACAGACGTTCGATGATCTGGCGGACGATCGGCGCCGCCGACGTCGAACCGTGACCGCCCTGTTCGATCATCGCGATGATCACGTACTTCGGATCGGTCGCGGGCACCATGGCCGCGAACCAGGACGTGTCCTGGAACGGTGGTCGCTGTGCGGTGCCGGTCTTGCCGGCGACCGGAACCTGGGAGAGCGGGAACCCGGCGAACACCGCGGACGCCGTGCCGCCCGATTGGGTAACGGTGGCGAGGGCGTTGCGGATGTAGTCGAGCTCCGCCTGCGAGTACGGCAGCCTCTTCGTGCACTGTCCCCCGACGGTCTTGACCGTGTTCCCTTGCGGGTCCACGACACGATCCACCAGGTGGGGCCGGCAGATCTTCCCTCCGTTCGCGATGGCCGAGTACGCCACTGCCAACTGCATCGGTGTGACCGTCACGTATCCCTGCCCGATCGCCATCTGGATGTCGTCGCCGGGGAGCCAGACTTCCTCACCCGGATTGAAGAGCTGCGGGTTGTCTTTCGCGAACCCGTCCTTCCAGGTCGGATCCGGGATGAGACCGTTCGT
>JAYUAK010000376.1:0-3349 GCA_043741335.1 Actinomycetota bacterium | reverse complement strand
GCGAACATCACCTCGGTGCGGACGTTGATCGCAAGCACGTCCTCGAACGTCACCCCGGCCCCGTCGGCGACGCCTCGCATCTCCTCGAGGTAGGTGGGCCCGAAACGCTCGATCGGCTCGATGTAGCGCGCCGCTTCTTCGACGACCTTGGCCCAGCTCCAGGACGCGTAATGGCCGAACACGTCGCCGTATGCAGCGATCGACGCGCGCACACGGTCCCGCGTCTGCTCGCCGTATCGACGCCCTCGCTCGCGAGCGTCGCCTTCGATGCGGACCCGCGGGAACTCCGCCACGCATGCTCTCCCTTCAGATGGCGGTGACGCCGCCATCGATCGGAACCGCAACGCCGGTAACATACGACGCTTGGTCCGAAGCGAGGAACGCGATCACCGCAGCCACTTCCTCCGGACGCCCGAGCCGTCTCATCGGAACGCTTTGATCCACGTACCGTTGTCCCGCGATCGGGTCGTCCATCAACCGCAGCATGGACGTGTCGATTACGCCCGGACAGACCGCGTTCACGCGGATCTGATACGGCGCCCATTCGACCGCCATCTGTTTGGTCAGCGCGATGACCCCAGCCTTGCTCGCGTTGTAGTGGGCGGCGGGCTCGGACGCGTCGGCCACGAGCCCCGCGGTCGAAGAGATGTTCACGATCGAGCCGGGCGAGTCGCTCTCGATCAGGCGCCGCGCAACCTCTCGGGCCACCAGCCAGGAGCCACGGAGGTTGATCCCGAGGACGGCGTCCCACTCCTCCACGCCGAGCTCCACGAGCGCCGCGATCCGGTAGATGCCGGCTGCGTTGACCAGCACATCGCACGCCCCGCCGAGCCGCTCCGCCGCTGCTTCCACGGCGTTCGCCACCGACCCTTCGTCGAGCACATCGCAGCCGATCGGATACGCCGACAGCTGAGTGGCCGCCTCCGCGAGGGCCTCCGCGTCACGGTCGAGGATCGCGATATCGGCGCCGCGATCGGCGAGCGCTTGCGCCGTCGCGCGTCCGATGCCGCCGGCGCCGCCGGTGACGAGCGCTCGCCGCCCTCGCATCGACACCATCACGTCAGGAGTACCCCGCCGTTCACTCCGATCGTCTGGCCGGTCACGTAGGAGGCATCGTCCGAAAGCAACCACACCACCGCGCCCGCGAGGTCTTCGCCCGTGCCGTGCCGACCGAGCGGGATCGATGCACGGACCCGTTCGGCCTCCTCCTCGAACGAAGAACCGCGGGCAGCCGCCTGAGCACGAAGATCCTCCCAATGCATCTCGCTCGCCATGTTGCCCGGCGCGATCGTGTTGACGCGGACACGGAAGGGCGCAAGCTCCAACGACAGCGAATGCGTCAACAGCGCGACGCCACCCTTCGAGGCACAGTAGGCGGCACCGCCCGCCACTCCCTGCTGTCCGAAGATCGAACCGAGGTTCACGATCGCGCCCCCCATGCCCTGCTCCAAGAACCGACGAGCGGCGGCGCGCGCCATGAGGAACGAACCGATCAGATTGACCTCCACGACGCGACGGAACTGAGCGAGCTCGGTGTCCACCGCGTGGGATGTCGGACCCCCGATCCCCGCGTTGTTCACCAGGGCATCGAGGCCACCGAAGTGCGAGACTGCCTCAGCGATCGCATGTTCACAGAAAGCCTCGTCCGCGACGTCTCCGATCAGTGCGAGCACCGCCGGCCCCTCTCGTGACGACACGAGCTCGTGCGCCGCTTCTTCTAAGGAGGCCGCCGCGTCTACGAGGACCAAGTCCCACCCCTCTTCGAACAACCGCGCCGAGACGGCGGCGCCGAGCCCCCGCGCCGCTCCCGTCACCAGTGCGCGCCGCCTCGGGATCTTCACGGGACCCTCGCCGCCAGCTCCCGGCAGGTCGCGAACCACACGTCCTTGAAACCCAGCAAGAACCCGAGGAAGCCGTCGAGCATCGAGATCCGACCCGGACGCCCGATCACCTGGGGGTGCATCGTCAGGACGAAGCTCCCTCCGAGGTCGCGGATCCCGCGGAACTCGCCCTCCCAGATCGTCCGGACCTCCTCGGGCGTCGAGATCTTCTTCACCCACGTCGCTCCGTCGAACCAGAAGTGCGCCGCATCGTCCAAGATCCAGCTGATCGGCAGCTCGATGAGCGACCTGCCCTCACGCCGGTACGGTCGGATGTCGTCCATGAAGTTCGACGAGTACATGAACCCGTGCGTCTCCAGCAGTTCCTCGGTCGACGCGCTGAAGTCCCACGACGGCGAGCGGTACCCCACCACTTCCGTGCCGAACGACCGCAGAACCTCGAGGCCTTTCGAAAGCTCCAGCTCCTCTTCTTCGCGCGACAGCTTCGTCGGCGACGTGTGGGTGTAGCCGTGGTGCGCCAGCTCGTGCCCGGCCGCCACTATCTCCTCAACGCGTCCGGGGTGACGTTCGGCGACGCGTCCAGGGACGAAGAACGTCGCCGTCAGACCGTGGCGATCGAGCAGCTCCAGGATCAGCGGCACGGCGACCTTGGCCCCGTACGTCCCCTGGGACAGCACACCCGGCTTGTCGGCGTTGGAGGGATCCTCTCCGATCCAGACCTCCTCGGCGTCGAAATCGAACGTGAGAGCCACCGCGCACCGGTACCCATCGGGCCACATCGGTTCCTCCTTGTCCATCGATGCACCGAGACCGCGAGGAGGCCGGCCGGTCACAGCCGAGTGTAGCCCCCTGTACGAGCACGGATGGGCGGCGTCCTCGTGGCGAGCTGGTGGTGGAGAGTTGACGCGCCTCCCAGTCGGGTGCGCCGCCGCAGCCGCCGAAGGGTAACGTGTCGCGCATGGAGACCTGGGACGCGATCCGGGCCCGTCGAAACGTCCGAGCCTACGAGGACCGGCCGATCCCTCCGGAACACCTGGAGCGGATCCTCGAGGCGGCGTGGCGCACCCCCTCCTCGATGAACGAGCAGCCGTGGGACTTCGTCGTTTGCACCGACCGCGAGACGCTTCGGCAGCTGGCCGAGACGTGGCGGTACGCCCAGCACGTCGCCGGGTCGGCCGCGACGGTCGTACTCGTCGCGCCGGTCCCTACCGATCAGGACACGCGCGACTGGATCTTGTACGACATGGGTCAGGCGACAATCAGCATGATGCTGGCCGCGGCCGATCTCGGCATCGGGAGCTCGCATGCGGCTCTGGACGACCAGGCGCTCGCGCGCCGGATCCTCGGCCTCCCCGAGGATCGCTTCTGCGTCGGGCTCGTGGCGTTCGGATACCCGGCCGACCGCCCGCTCCAGCCGATCGCGCATCCGAACCGGCGTCCGCTGGACGAGGTCGTCCACCGCGAACGCTGGTGATCCGCGATCCCCGCGTACGATGCCTCTCGGGAGG
>JAYUAK010000375.1:0-3357 GCA_043741335.1 Actinomycetota bacterium | reverse complement strand
ATCCCGTTCGCGGGGTTCCTGGGGTGGACCACGATCGTGCTCGTCGGCGCGTCAGGCTACCGGCAAGCCGGCCGTTGGTCGAAGCGTTTGACATGGCTCGCGCTGTCGGCGTTCGCCTGGTCACAGGTCGCGAGCGCCCACATGAGCCACGGGCTGGTGATGTGTTCGCTCCTTGTCTCGGCCTACTTGGTCGCGACGTCGGTAGTCGCCGTCAGCAACGGTCAGCTCGGGCGGTGGATCGCGGTGGGTCGCGTCGCGCTCTTCCTCGCCGTGATGCCGCTCGCGAGCTTGCCGATCCTGCTGCCACGTCTCGCTTTCATCGGCTCGTCCAGTCTGCACCGCGGATATGACGCGCTCGGCCAGCCCGTGCGGTCGGCGGTGAACATCGAAGATCGCCCGATCGCCACGAACGGCGTGTGGGCGACGTGGCCACTCGCCTTCGGCACGGCCCCCGGAGCCTACGTCGGCGCGGTGATGCTCCTGGCGGTAGGATTCGCGTGGCGCGACAAGGTCCGTCGAGCCCTCGTGTGGGCGTTCGCCGGGTGTTTCGTATTGACCTGGTTGCTCATGTTGAACGCGATCGTCGCGGCGGGATGGTTCCAGTCGCTGATGCTGAAGCTCCCGTTCGGGGACGTGTACCTGCACAACCCCGGACGGATGCGCTACCTGTCGATGATCGCGATCCCCGTGCTGGGCGCGATCGGGCTCCAAAGCCTCCGCGATCGACCGATGACGCCCAGGCATGCGCGTCGAGTGTTGGGCGGAGGCGTGGCGCTCCTGTTGGCGTTGCCCCTCGCTCTGGGGGGGAAGCCGGATCGGTTCATCCTTCTCGCCGTCGCGATTCTCGCCGCGGTGCCGGCCCTCTTCTGGTTGGCGACCGCACAGAAGCGGCGAGCGGCAACCATGGTGGCCGCTGTGCTGGGGCTCGAGCTCCTGGCGAGCGCTGTGTTCTCGGGTCTGTATCACGGAGGAACCATCTACACGGGACTCGAGACCGGCGATCACCCCAACCTGGTTCCGCAGGTCCTGCGCTACCCCGACCTGCCGGAGCAGACGTTCCTCCAGCCGACGCGGCTCGTCGACATCCTGCGGAGTCAGCCCGACCGCTACCTGACCTACGCCCCGCCGGCGGCGCTCTTCGACAAGGGCTACCTGTTCGCCCAACGCCCGCAAGACTGGCCGGCGCTCGCCATGGAGCGCGGCACACTCTTCGGTATCCGCGACGTGCTCGGCTACAACCCGGTCCAGCTGCCGCGCTACTGGACCTACATCCGAGCCACGAACGACAACCCGGTGTTCTACAACGCCTCGGTCATCGGATTGCCGTCCTTAGAGAACGTACGGTTGAGCGGGACCCGCTACCTCATCGTCCCGAAGGGGTTCGACGCATCACCGACGGGGCGAGTGGTCGCGAGCGCCAACGACTACGACCTGGTCCAGGTCTACGGATGGGAGCCACGGGTCTCTCTCGTGACCTCGTGGGTGGTGGCCGACAGGTCCGCCGACGCTCTCAACGGGGTACTGAACGTCGGCTTCGATCCCGCCCGCACCGCGTACCTCGAACAGGATCCCGGGATACCGGTCACTCCCGGTGCCACGGCCGGCGCCACGACGTACCGCGAGATGACGCCCGAGGACGTCCGCATCACCGTCGACACCAACTCGCCTGCGGTGGTCGTCGTGCGGAACAGCTACGACGCGGGTTGGTCGGCGACCGTCGACGGTCAACCCGCCGACGTTCTCGCCACCGACTATCTCGTGCAGGGCGTCGCGGTCCCCGCGGGACACCACGAGGTGCGACTGATCTACCGGGACGGGGACATCGCACGCGGCGCTGCCGCGGGCGCGCTCGTCTGGCTCATCCTCCTGATCGCGATACCCGCGACGCTCGTGTTCGAGCGTCGGGCGCAGTAGCGCCACACCTCAGCAGACGGACGCGAGAGTCTGTCCCAGCTCGCGCGTGGCGCGCCGCACGCCTTTCTGGCTGTCTTCGGCGTCTGCCGCGCCGTCCAGTGCGTCCGCGACCTTGGTGGCCTGCGCCGCATCGGCCGTGTTGCCCGCCCCATACATGGTGGCGATGTCCGCACGAACGAGCTGGGCCGTCCGCCGCAAGGCATCCACTCGGATCGACAGGTCAGGAGGGACCTCCCCGCACGCCGTCTGCAACGTCACAGCGTCAGCGGCTGCCGACCCGCTTGAGCCGGGTATGGGCGTGCTCGCAACCGCACCATCGTCACCGCGCCCAAGGAGGAAGGCCACGAGTGCGACGCCGACGACCAGGGCCGCAAGGAGCATGAGGAAAGACCGTCGTTTCTGCGAGGAAGCTGGATCGGGAATGGCGGACACGGCAGGAGCATAAGGGGAAGTCGGCTTCCGGAGGCCTACTGTCGGCTTAGTGTCGGCCTACTGTCGGACAGAGGCGCGACGCCTGAGCTCCGCTTCGATGAACCGATCCAGGTCGCCGTCCAGCACGCGCGATGGATCGCCGACCTCCACCTCAGTTCGGTGATCCTTGATCATCTGGTACGGGGCCAGCACGTAGGAGCGGATCTGCGAGCCGAAGTCAACCGCCTTGCGTTCGCCACGCAGGTTCTCGATCTTCTCCTCCCGCTCGCGGCGGGCCAGCTCGGCCAGCCTCGCCTTGAGGATCCGCATGGCCACGGCGCGGTTCTGCAGTTGTGATCGCTCGTTCTGGCATGCGGCGCTGAGCCCCGTTGGCAGGTGCGTGATGCGCACCGCCGAGTCGGTGGTGTTCACGGACTGCCCACCCGGTCCGGACGAGCGGTAGACGTCGATCCGCAGATCGTCCGCGTCGATCTCTACGTCCTCTTCGTCCACGTCATCGAGCAGCGGGATCACGTCGAGGTTGGCGAACGACGTGTGCCGGCGCTTCTGCGCATCGAACGGACTGATGCGCACCAACCGGTGAACGCCACGTTCGGCCGACAACAGACCGTAGGCGTTTTGTCCATGCAGCGTGAACGTCGCAGATTTGATGCCGGCCTCTTCGCCGTGATGGATCTCATCGAGGTCGAGGTCGAATCCCTCCTGTTCGGCCCAGCGCGTATACATCCGCAACAGCATCTCGGCCCAGTCCTGCGACTCCGTGCCTCCGGCGCCGGCATTGATCGTTCCGATCGCGTCGGCGGCGTCGTACTCGCCCGAGAGAAGCGCCGCCAGCTCGAGCTTCTCCATCTCCTGCTCGAGAGCGGCGACCGAAGCCGACAGCTCACGTTCCAGCTCGGGATCGGAGCCCTCTTCGCTCAGCAGGTCATCGGTGGCGCGCGCGTCGTCCACCCTGCGCTGCAACGAGTCGGAGCGGTCGACCTCGGCCTTCAGGCGCGAGAGCTTCGAGGT
>JAYUAK010000374.1:0-3357 GCA_043741335.1 Actinomycetota bacterium | reverse complement strand
TCGTACGGGACGACCGCGGCCTCAGCGCAGCAACTCCAGATGAGCCGGATGCGCGCGGTCGAGGATGGACGGTGGGTCGTGAACGCCGCCGTCTCGGGGATCTCCGCGTTCGTCGACCCGACGGGCCGCGTGGTTGCGGACGCTGGGTTGTTCGATCCGGCGATCCTTCGGCACACCATCCGCACCTCGAACGCCACAACGCTCTATGTCCGGCTCGGGGATTGGCTGCCGTTGCTCTGCCTCGCGCTCGTGGTCGGGATGACGCTCGTGCCCCGCAAGCGTCCGGCCGCTCGTCCGATCCCGGAGCCACTCGCAGTCGACCAGCGCCGTACCCTCGTGATCCTGCCTACCTACGAAGAGCGAGACACCATCGAATGGGTCCTCGCCCGGCTGCTGGCCTTGCCGGAGCGCGTGGACGTCCTGGTCGTCGACGATTCATCCCCGGACGGGACGGGGGATCTCGTGCGGGCGGCCGAAGCCGAGGACCCTCGCGTCCGATTGCTCCAGCGACCGGAGAAACGCGGACTGGGAAGCGCGTACCTCGACGGCTTCCGTGTGGGCTTGGGCGACGGCTACGACCTGCTCGTCGAGATGGATTCCGATCTGTCCCACCAACCCGAAGAGCTCCCGAGGCTCCTCGCCGCAGCCGCCAACGGGCACGACCTCATCGTCGGAAGCCGATACGTGCCGGGTGGCTCGGTCACGGACTGGAGCCGCTTGCGTGTCGGACTCTCGCGATCGGGCAATGCCTACGCCCGATTCATGCTCGGCCTGCCCATCCGGGATGTGACGAGCGGTTTCCGGGTCTACCGCCGTGACGCTTTGAGCCACCTCGTGTCCCATCCGCCCAACTCCGATGGCTACGGCTTCCAGATCGAGCTCGTCATGCGCGCGTGGGACGCCGGCTACGCCGTCGCAGAGTCGCCGATCACGTTCCGCGAGCGAGAGCACGGACATTCGAAGATCTCGAAGACGATCGTGGCTGAAGCCCTGTGGCTGGTCGCCGTGTGGGGTGTGAAGGCGCGCTTCGCCACACGCGAGCCCGCATAGTACGAACAACGCCCATAACCCACATTATGTAATGTTGTGAGAAGAAGAGAGATCCTCGCTCCCGCAGGGCATCAGCGCTCGTTGCCTCGGCGGTAGTTGCCGGTGGCCCGTGCCAGAAGCTGCTGGATGGCCCCCGGGTCAGACCCCTTCAGTTTCGAGATGAGCACTTTCGCTGACCTGCCGGTGACCACGGTGACCGTTCGCCCCTTCCGTTCGATGAGGACGCGACCGTCCTTGGTAACCCGGTAGACGAACGGGCTCTCTGCGAAGGCGTCGGTCGATCCGTTCGCGCTCACTCGGGGATGCCCGGAGACTTCCACCGGAGCTTGAGGTGGCGCGCGGCCCGGGCTTCATCCAACCGGCGGACCGGCGTCGTGACGGGGGCCTCGTGCAGCAGATCGGGGTCGCTCCTCGCCTCGCCCGCCACCTGTCGCATGGCCGCGGCGAACGCCTCGAGCGTCTCCTTCGTCTCGGTCTCCGTCGGCTCGACCATCATCGCCTCCTCCACGACGAGCGGGAAGTACACGGTGGAGGGGTGATAGCCGAGGTCGATCAGACGCTTCGCGATGTCCATCGCACGGATCCCCGTGTCGTCTTTCAGCTGCTTCGCGGTGGCAACGAACTCGTGCATCGGCCGGCCGTCGGGGAACGCGAGCGGAAAGTCCTCCCCCACGAGCGCCGCCAGGTAGTTCGCGTTCAGCGCGGCGAGCTCGCTCACAGCCTTCAGGCCGTCGGCGCCATGCAGGAACACGTACGCGTAGGCGCGCACGAGCACCGCCATGTTGCCGTTGAACCCGTGCAAACGCCCGATCGACTTCGGCCGATCGTGTTCCCAACGGAACGTGCCGCCGGTATCGTTGCGCTCCACGATCGGCGACGGCAGATACGGCACCAGCTCTTCGACCACCCCGACCGGACCGGCGCCGGGCCCTCCCCCACCGTGGGGTGTCGCGAACGTCTTGTGCGTGTTGATGTGGACGATGTCGAACCCCATGTCGCCCGGCCGGCACCGTCCGAGGATGGCGTTCAGGTTCGCGCCGTCGTAGTAGACGAGCCCGCCGACGCCGTGGACGATCCGCGCGATCTCCTCGATCTCCTGCTCGAACAGCCCAAGCGTGTTCGGGTTTGTGAGCATGAGGCCCGCGACGTCGTCGTCCACGAGCTCCCTGAGCGCGCGGACGTCCACCAGGCCGCGCGCGTCCGAGGGCACCGGGACCGCCTGGAACCCCGCCAGGCGCACGCTGGCGGGGTTCGTCCCGTGAGAAGAGTCTGGGATGATGACCTTCGTCCGATCGCTCCCTTGGCCGGTATCTTGGCCGCCGCCTCGTTCCGCGTGGTACGCGCGCATGATCAGCAAGCCGGTCATCTCGCCGCACGCGCCGGCGGGAGGCTGCAGCGTCGCGCGCGCCATCCCGGTGATCTCGCACAACGCCCGCTCCAGGCGCCACAACATCTCCAACGCGCCCTGCGCCGTCTGGTCCGGCTGCAGTGGGTGCATGCGTTGGAACCCGGGAAAGGACGCGACGGTCTCGGAGACCTTCGGGTTGTACTTCATGGTGCACGACCCAAGGGGATAGAAGCCCGTGTCGACGCCGTAGTTCATTTGGGACAGGCGGGTGTAGTGACGAACGAGGTCGATCTCGGAGACCTCCGGAAGGCCGGGAATCGAACGTCGACGTTGCTCCTCGGGGACCAAGACGTTCGGCACATCGAGCGGTGCGAACCCAAACGCCGACCGTCCGGGCCGCGATCGGTCCTTGATGAGGTGCCCCTCTCCCATCGAGGGATCCTGCCGGCGGATCGGCGCGCCGATCATGAGAGCACCGCGGCGAAGGCGTCGGCGAACCGGTCGATCTCATCGCGCGACCGCTTCTCCGTAACCGCGACAACGAGCGCCCGTCCGCCCTCGTCGGCGAGCGGGATCCCTGCAAGGAAGCCCCGCTCCACGAGCGCATCGCGGATCTCGATCGCCGATCGCGGCAGCCGAAGCGTGAACTCCTTGAAGAACGGCGCATCTGGGTAGAGCAGCTCGAGGCCGTCGATCGCCACGAGCCGCTCGGTGGCATAGGCCGCCTTCGACGCGCACTGCCGACCGAGCTCCGCCAGGCCCGCGGGTCCCAGCCATCCCAGGTAGATCGTCGCGGCGACCGCCATGAGCGTCTGGTTCGTGCAGATGTTCGAATTCGCCTTCTCGCGCCGGATGTGCTGCTCACGGGCTTGCAAGGTCAGCACGTAGCCCGTCTTTCCATCGACGTCGAGCGTCTCGCCGACGATCCGGCCGGGCATCCTGCGGACGTCGTCCATCCG
>JAYUAK010000373.1:0-3367 GCA_043741335.1 Actinomycetota bacterium | reverse complement strand
TCGCTCCGGGCTCGCTCCTAGCGGTTCGGATGGGAATAAGGTAGATAGACCGACAGCCTCTGGAGGCGAACCATGCCAGCGACCAAGAAGGCCACCGCTAAGAAGGCCACCGCCAAGAAGGCCACTATAAGGAAGGCCACCGCCAAGGGCTCCGTTCGATCTCAGGCCGGAGCACCGACGCGCCGCGCAGTGTCTTCTACCGGGACGCGGGTCAGTCGCTCATCCACACGGGCAATGCCAGCCCGGCCCGGCGATTTGATCGTTATCGACTCCCCTCAGGTCGGCTCCCAACCCCGCGAGGGGGAAGTCTTACAAGTCATCCAGGGTGAAGTGAGCCTGAGCTACCGGGTCAAGTGGGCAGACGGGCATGAGACCGTCCTCTCGCCCTCACTTGGCTCCGCCCGATTCGTTCGAGCCTAAGACGGCGCTCCTACTTGGATATAGGGAACGGCGAAACCGTAATGCGGTGGGCGGGGCAGATTTCGGACCAATCAGTACGCGAATAGCTAGTTCTTGTCGACGACCTAGCCGATTCACCTGTCAAGGCGCGCCCCCCAGCGCACGAGCACCAATCGGAGCAACAGTGTCAAGCCTGCCGTAGCCGCGATCGCGGCGAGCGCGACCATCGGACGACCGACCAAAGCCGCGATCGTCACGAGGAGCAGCCGTCCGTCGCGGCCCCCGAAGAGCCACCCAAGCGCTTCTTCCGGGGCAGGCGCGAGCCCGAGGGCAGTGATCCGGTCCTTCGACGCCATCGAGAGGATCGACGCCGCCACGGCCGCTGCGCACAGTCCCACCGTCACGTCCACGGACATCCCATCTCGGACCGCCCACATCGCGAGACCCGCGAGCACGGCCGTGTCAGCCACACGGTCGAGTACCCCATCCAGCAGCGCTCCCGCTGCGGAGCCCCGGACCTGCAGCCGCGCCGCCTCGCCGTCCATCCCGTCCAGGATCGATCCCGCCCAGACGAGCAGCCCGCCGGCCACGCCTTCCCCTCGCACCAGAAGCCAAGCCGCCACGAGTCCCACGCCGAGCGCGAGCCCCGACAAGAGGTCGGGGTTCGGTCGAAGCGGCGATATCAGCATCGAAAGCCGGGTCGACAGCGGCCTGTTCAGGTAGCGCGACACCGGTCCGTCCTCGCGCTTCACGAGTGACCGACGGAGCGCACGCCGCGCGTTCCCGAGGTCCTCCGGCGTGTCGACGTCGAGCCACCAGCCGCGGGGCCCGACCGGCACCACCTCCACCAGGCACGTCTCCGCGAGGACCGTCACTGCGCCGGCGAGCGTGGCATCGCCCGTCAGCTCAGCGCGAGTCTGCGCCGCGAAAACCTCCGCGGGTAACAGGAATGCCCCGCAATCGATCGACGGGTCGCCGAGCTCCTTACCGAACGCGACGGCGCGGTTCTCGTCCAGCCGCACGCGCGTCCCCTCCGCCCACGCCGCGGCGCTCGGGGCGTGATCCACCAGTCCCGCCGGGCGCCCGGCGTCGAGCAGTGCCTCGAGGGCGCCATCGCTGAACACATGGTCCGCGGTAACGAGTAGGAACAGCTTCTCTCCTTCCAAGAGCGGAGCCGCGACCGAGAGCGATACGCCGTTGCCCTCCGCCCATCGCTCGGCGAACACAGCCTCGACCCGTCCGGGCGCCGCCCGGTTCACGATGGCCGCGACCGGTCCCGCGTGATGACCCACTACAACTACAACCCGCTCGAGCCCGAGCGCGAGCAGCCGCCGCATCGCGCGTTCCACGAGCGAGAGCCCGCCAACGCGCAGGAGCGCCTTCGAGCCGCCGCCGGTCGCCACCGCCATCCGGCTCGACAGGCCGGCCGCCAGTACGACCCCGACGCGGGGACGCGTGGTCTCCGGTCTTGGCTCGAGTCCGGAGGCATCGCCGAGTTGAGGTTCGAACCGCGCCCCCTGCATCTCGTCTAGAGGACGGGTCATGCCGGCGATGCTAGTCGGCGGAGTCGCACGTTGGCACGAGCAATACTTTGGATCCGTCATCTCGGCGATGGGCTGCCCTCTCGTCTTCCGCCCGGTCCCGCGCTCAGATGCACTCAGCAGCTCGACCGCACCGACCAGGTCGAAACCCCAGCGAGTATCATGATCCGAAGCAAGGCGCTTCGATCTCCTCAGGACGATGGATCGCTCGTCGAAGGGAAGCCCCCACGGCAGTTCCGACCCTGGAGGAAGATGAATGACTCGGATGAACGGTTACCTCGTCCCCGTCGTCGTGGAGCAGACCAGCCGCGGCGAGCGTTCGTTCGACATCTACTCCCGACTGCTGAAGGAGCGGATCGTGTTCCTCGGCACGCCGATCGACGACCAGGTCGGGAACCTCGTCATGGCCCAGTTGCTCCATCTAGAAAGCGACGACCCCGACAAAGACATCCACCTCTACATCAACTCGCCGGGCGGTGAGATGACGACGCTGTTCGCGATCTACGACACCATGCAGTACATCAAGCCCGACGTGTCGACCATCGTCATGGGACAGGCGGCCTCGGCCGCGGCCGTGTTGGCGCTCTCCGGCGCGAAGGGCAAGCGCTACGCCCTTGCGCACGCGCGGATCCTCCTGCACCAGCCGCACGGCGGCGCCGAAGGCCAGGCCGTGGACATCGAGATTCAGGCCAAGGAGATCGTTCGCAACCGCGAGCTGATGAACGAGATCATCGCCCAGCACACCGGGCAACCGCTCGAAAAGGTGGCGAAGGACACCGATCGCGACTTCATCCTTACGGCCGAGCTGGCGAAGGACTACGGCGCCATCGACGAGATCATCACGAGCAGGAATATCCGGCCGGAGCTTGCGGTGGCAGCCGCAGGAGGCTCGTAACCGAACCTCCCGTGGTGCGCTTGAGGAAGCCTCGAGCGGCACCGCAACCCAGTCGACACCCCCTGTTGTCATCAGTCCAAGAAACCGTGTGTCCGTCACCCGATTGTCATCAGTCTAAGAAACCGGCTCGCTGTCACCTGGTTGTCACCAGTTCACAACACCGCTGCCATGTCGCTAAGCAGCGTCGTGTTCAGGTGAGCCCAGTCACCCGCCGAGCGGCGCGACGGCGGCGGCGTTGAGCCGCTGTTGGGCGACGAGTTGGCAGTCTTCTTCCTAAGGTGTTGCGAGGAGTCAGAAGAGTTTCACGAAGAAGATTGCGGCGACGACGAGGCCCAGAGTGACGACGATCCGCCCCAGGAGGACGTCGCCAACGCGACCCGCGAGGCGACCCCCGATCACGCCGCCGACGAGGGCGCCTACCGCCATCACCGCGGCTGCCTCCCATGCCACTTTGCCGGAGAAGAGGAAGAAGAGCGCGGCACTGATGTTCACGCAGAAGGACGTCGCTTGCTTGAGCGCGTTCACGCGAGTG
>JAYUAK010000372.1:0-7916 GCA_043741335.1 Actinomycetota bacterium | reverse complement strand
AGGTGCGCCTCCTGCAGCTTGCCGCCGAGGAGGCTCGGGACCAGCACGACCTGCTGCTCCACGTGGCCGAGACCCTGCGCAACGCGCAACATGGCGAGAGTGGTGCGCACGTCGTCGTCGGCGGCGTGTCGAACCTGGCGGACGAGGCGCAGGCGTGGCGCCGCGAGACGCTTCGACGTCTGTTCGAAACGCTCGAACACGAGCAGGAGATCATGCACGTGTTGCAGGACGTCAGCTCGGGCCCCGGGGAGATCGCAGTCACGATCGGCACCGAGCATCCGAGCACCGGCGAGTGGGATGCCTCCCTCGTGACCGCGGCGTTCAAGGCTGGTGACACCACGATCGGGACGATCGGCGTGGTCGGACCGACCCGCATGGACTACCTGTCGGCGATGGCGTCGGTCCGTGCGGTGGCGCGTCGCCTCACCGAGCTCGTGACCGAGCTCGAGAAGTAGCCCATGGCAGCGGTCCGCGACCTGTACGAGATCTTGGGTGTCCCGCGGGACGCGGCGGCCGAGGACATCAAGCGTGCCTACCGCAAGCTCGCCCGCGAACATCACCCGGACGTGAACGCCGCTCCGGAGGCCGAGGACCGTTTCAAAGAGATCGTGGGCGCGTACGAGATCCTCTCGGATCCGGAGAAGCGCGCGCGGTACGACACGTTCGGCCAATCGGGCGGACCTGCCGGAGCTCAGTTCACCGACATCCAGGACATCTTCGACACGTTCTTCGGGGGTGGATTCAGCGCCGGGACCCGTCGAGGCCGGCGCCCGACACGCACGCGTCGGGGCGAGGATCTCTCGACGATCGTCACGCTCTCGTTCACCGAAGCGGCGTTCGGGGTCCGTAAGGAGCTGGGGCTGGAGCGGATGGTCGTCTGCGACACGTGTTTGGGCAACGGCGCGAAGCCGGGAACCTCTCCGGTCGCCTGCCGGACGTGCAACGGGAGCGGTGAGCTGCAACAGATGCGGCGCAGCATCTTCGGGACGGTGATGACCGCCTCGCCCTGCCCGACGTGCGAAGGCACGGGGCAAGAGATCCCGGACAAGTGCGAGGTCTGCTTCGGTGAGGGTCGGCGGCGTGAAGCGGCGACGGTCGCGGTCGAGGTTCCCGCCGGCGTCGCCGACGGCATGGAGCTGCGGGTCGGCGGATCCGGGAACGCCGGTCGTGCGGACGGGCCCGCCGGCGATCTGTTCGTCGGGGTCCGTGTGCAGCCATCGCTCGCGTTCGAGCGGCGGGGGCAGGATCTGTTCGCGATCCTGGATCTTTCGATGACGCAGGTCTCACTCGGCGCGGATGTCGAGATCCAGACCCTCGACGGCGTCGAGCACCTGAGGATCGAGCCCGGAACGGAGTCGGGCGCGGTGATGCGTCTGCGCGGCAAAGGCGTGCCCAACATCAACCGGCGCGGGCGCGGCGACCTCTATGTCACCGTGCACGTGGTGACGCCGAAGGATCTGTCCCGCGAGGAGCGCAAACTCGTGGAGCGGCTCGCCGAGCTTCGCGAGGAGTCGACCTCGAAGCGGGAGCCGGCGCACGTCGAGCTTCGGCGCCCCGAAGCGTGAGCGTCGTCCCCAGCCGAGCGCTAGGCTTCGTCCATGTCCGACATCGCCTTCGACACAGACTGCGTCTTCTGCAAGATCGCGGCGCGCGAGATCCCCGCCGAGATCCTGCACGAATCCGACACGGTGGTCGCGTTCCGCGATCTCCACCCGAAGGCGCCGGTGCACATCCTGCTGATCCCCAAGGAGCACATCGCCTCGGCGGATCAGATCGAGAGCCGGCACGGCGGCTTGCTCGCCGACCTGGTGCAAGCGGCTGCGCATCTCGCGAACGCCGAGGGCATCGCGGACAGCGGTTGGCGTCTGGTCACGAACGTCGGTCCCGATGCCGGCCAGAGCGTGTTCCACCTGCACTTCCATCTCCTGGGGGGCCGCGAGATGACCTGGCCTCCCGGTTGAAGGACCACGTCCGAGAGCGGCTAGAATCAACCGGAAGGCCGTCCGACGGACGGCCGTTGTTCGACACAGGAGGGAACGGGGCTCGGCCCCGAGAGACGCGTACTTGGCGAACGCCACCAACCAAGTGAAGATCCTCGTTCCCGGTCATCAGCCGATGGTGGCGCTTCTCGGCCAGCGCGACGCATTCCTGAAGCTCATCGAATCGGCCTTCGATTGCGAGATCCTGGTCCGCGGCAACGAGATCACGATCTCCGGCTCGCCTGCCGAAGCCGAGCGCACAGGGAGCATCTTCGAAGAGCTGCTGACCCTTCTCGAACGTGGGAACGACTTAACCGATTCGTCCGTGGGCGAAGCGATCCAACTCGTCAAGGGGGCGGGCGACGATGGTGGCGCACCGATACGCGCGAGCGAGGTGCTGGGTGACCGCTTGCTCACCGCGCGCGGAAAGGGCATCACACCGAAGACGATCGGACAGAAACGCTACGTCGATGCCATCCGTTCTTCGACCGTGACGTTCGCGATCGGACCGGCCGGCACCGGCAAGACGTATCTCGCCGTCGCTACCGCGGTCCGTGCGCTGCAGGAACACCAGGTCTCGCGTCTGATCCTCACGCGGCCGGCCGTTGAGGCCGGCGAGCGGCTGGGGTTCTTGCCGGGCACGCTCTTCGAGAAGATCGACCCGTACATGCGCCCGCTCTACGACGCCCTGTTCGAGATGACGGGTGCCGACACGCTGGCGCGACTGATGGAGCGGGGAACCGTCGAGGTCGCGCCACTGGCATACATGCGTGGCCGGACCCTTAATGATGCGTTCATCATCTTGGACGAGGCGCAGAACACGACCCCGGAACAGATGAAGATGTTCCTCACGCGGATCGGTTTTGGGTCGAAGGCGGTCGTGAACGGCGACGCGACGCAGACCGACCTGCAATCGGGACAAGTCACCGGCCTCGCGATGGTGCAGGAGATCCTGGACGGCATCGAGGGGATCGAGTTCTGTCACTTGGGCGCGCGGGACGTCGTGCGCCACAAGATCGTGCAGGACATCGTGGAGGCCTATCGCCGTTTCGGGGAACAGCGCGACGCGGCGGCCGCCGAACGTCCGTGAGCACATGAGCGACGACGCCAGCCATCCGGCGGTTCTTCTTTCCAACCGCCAATCCCTCCCGGTCGACGAGAACGGCCTCACGACGCTCGCGCGCGACACGCTCATCGCCGAGGGACACGCCCACCAGGTCGAGCTGTCTGTGTCGTTCGTGGACGAGCCCGAGATGACCGATCTCCACGTCCGCTATATGAACGAGGAAGGCTCAACCGACGTGCTGTCGTTCCCGCTCAACGAGGTGGACGACCGCGGCGTGCGTCTGTTGGGCGACGTGGTCATCGCGCCGTCGGTCGCGGCACGAAACAACCCGGACGACGCAGTGGGCGAGATGCGGCTGCTGCTCGTGCACGGCATCCTTCACGTCTTGGGCTACGACCACGAAGAAGACGCCGAGCGGGCCGCGATGTGGGCGCGTCAGGAGCGCTACAGCGGGATGCGGGTTCCATGAGCGGCACGGACTGGCTGGACCTCGGCATCATCCTCGTCTTGATCGTGGTCGTTGCGTTCAACGCGGCAACCGAGGTCGCGATCACGCGAACGAACCGTGTCCGCGCGCTTCGGCTTCTGGAAGACAAACGCCGGGGTGCGGGGGCGCTCTCACGGATCGCCGAAGATCCCGCTCCTTACCTGAACGTGGTCTTGCTTCTGACGCTCTTGGCTACGATCGGTGGAACGACGATCGCGACGTTGGTCGCTGTTCGACACTTCGATCGTGCCGGCGAGATCATCTCCACCATCGCCATGACGATCGTGCTCTTCATCTTCGCCGAGGTGACGCCGAAGACGTTCGCGATCCAACAGACGGACCGGGTCGGTCTTTTGACCGCACCGCTCCTCGTTTTCATCACACGACTGGTCGGGCCGTTCGCCAAGGGCCTCTTGAAGCTCGCGAACGTGATCATGCCGGGCAAGGGGTTGAAACAAGGTCCATACATCACCGAGCAGGAGCTCCGCGCGTCGGCCGAGGTCGCGTCCGAAGAAGGCGAGATCGAAGACGAAGAGAAGGAGCTGATCCACTCGATCTTCGAGTTCGGCGACACGATCGTTCGCGAGGTGATGGTGCCGCGCCCGGACATCGTCGCGATCGAACACGACCGGACGCTCCGCGACGTCCAGGCATTGGTGTTGAAGCACGGCTACTCACGTGTGCCGGTCTACCGCGAGGACTTGGACGACGTCGCCGGCATCGTCTACGCGAAGGACGTGCTGAAGGCGCTACACCAGGGCAAGCACGACGTCCCGCTGAACGAGGTCATCCGCGAGACCCACTACATCCCCGAGTCGAAGAAGATCGCCGAGCTGCTCCGCGAGATGCAACGCGACAAGTTCCACATCGCGCTCGTGACCGACGAGTACGGGTCGGTGTCGGGGTTGGTGACGCTCGAGGACCTGCTGGAGGAGCTCGTAGGTGAGATCGCCGACGAGTACGACCGCGAGGAGCCCGAGCTCGTGGAAGTCGGCGACGGCGTCTACCGCGTCTCGGGGAAGGCCTCGATCGACGACGTGAACGAGCTTCTCGATGTCGAGCTCCCCGACGAGGAATGGGATACGGTGGCCGGCCTGATGCTCGAGCTGTTCGGTCGCATCCCCAAGAGCGGCGACGACGTGGACTTCCAGGGGCTGTCGTTCACGGCGGAGGAGGTCCAGGGCCGGCGGATCGCGAAGGTCCTGATCGCCAGGCACCCCGAGTCCGGCGATGCTGACGGAGAGGTCGACGGAGCGTGACCGGGGTCGGGGAGGAGGCGCTCGACGCGCTCGTCGCCGCTGCGAGCGAGGCGCGCGAGCGCTTCTACGCGCCGTACAGCGGGTTCGCGGTCGGCGCGGCGATCCTGGCAGGAGGTCGAACGTTTGTCGGCGTCAACATCGAGAACGCGAGCTACCCGCTCTCGGTCTGCGCGGAGCGGAACGCCGTCGGAGCCATGGTTGTGGCGGGCGAGCGGAAGATCGACGCCGTGGCGGTGGTGGCCGGCGGGGACGGCGGTCCTGCATCGCCGTGCGGCGGATGCCGGCAGGTGCTGGCAGAGTTCGCCGCCGACGACGTGCCGGTTGTGTCCGAGCACGTCGCAGGCGAACGCATCCGCTGGACCATCGAAGAGCTGCTGCCCGCCGCGTTCCGCCTAAAACCCAAGCCGAAACCCAAGCCGAAGCCGAAGTCGAGCCCGTGACGACGTTCCGCTCGGGCATCGTCGCCGTCGTCGGGCGGCCGAACGTGGGCAAGTCGACGCTCGTGAACGCCTTGGTCGGCCGGAAGATCGCGATCGTCTCCGACAAGCCGCAAACGACCCGCCGTCACATCCGCGCGATCCTCAACGTGGAGAACGCACAGGTGGTGTTCACCGACACGCCGGGCTTCCACAAGCCGTCAACGCTCCTCGGCACGCGGCTCAACAACCTGGTGCGCGACGCGGTCGAAGGCGTTGACGTTGCGGTGCTGGTGGTCGACGCGGCGGCCGGTGTCGGTCGCGGGGACGAGTATGTCTACACACATCAGGTGGCGTCGGTGAGCGGCCTGAAGATCTGCGTCGTGAACAAGATCGACGGACTGCATCACCACAACCTGGTGCCTCAGCTCGCGGCCGTCCAGGAGCTGGGGGAGTTCGATGAGATCGTGCCGATCTCGGCGCGCGACGGTGAAGGTGTGGACGTGCTCCGCGAACTGCTGCTGTCGCGCATGCCCGAGGGGCCACCGCTCTATCCGTCGGACGAGGACACTGATGAGCCGATCGAGATCACGCTCGCCGAGCTCGTACGCGAGCAGGCGTTGCACATCGCCCGCGAGGAAGTGCCGCACTCGATCGCGGTGATCGTCGATGAGATGGAACGTGAGGGCGACCTGACGAAGATCTATGCGTCGATCGTCGTGGAGCGCGACTCGCAGAAAGGGATCGTCATCGGCAAGGCCGGCGAGACGTTGAAGGCGATCGGCACGGCCGCGCGGCTTCAGATGGAGCCGCTCCTGGGTACGCGGGTCTTCCTGGATCTGCGCGTCAAGGTCTACAAGGAATGGCAGCGCGACCCTCGGGCGTTGGATCGCCTCGGGCTTTCGTGATCCGACCGAAACTCGAACTCGTCCTAGCGAGCTTCCTGATGCTCTTCGTCGAGCTCGCGTTGATCCGTGGGACGACGGCGGCAGTCATCTACCTGTCCTTCTTCACGAACCTCGTTCTGCTGGCGAGCTTCCTGGGGATCGGGCTCGGGTTCCTGCGTGCCAAAGGGGAGCGCGATGCGTTGCGGCACGCGCCGCTGCTTCTTGCCGGGGTGCTCGCGTTCGTGCTGGTGTTCCCCGTGCGGATAGGCCGGGCCGTCGATCGGGTCCCGCAACTCCTGGGCATCGGTCACATGCACGCCCTTCCCCAATGGGTGTCGTTGTCCGTCGTTTTCCTCGGCGTCGCAGCCGTGATGACGGTCATCGCGGAACGCGTGGGCCGATTGTTCTCCAGATTCGCGCCGCTCGACGCCTACCGGCTCGACGTGCTCGGCAGCATCGCCGGGATCGTGGCCTTCTCGGTGCTCTCGTTCGCGGACGCGGGACCGTCCGTGTGGATCCTCGTCGTGGTGGCGGTGTTGGTCTTCCTGTTGCGAACGGAGCTCACGCGGCTCGTCGTGGCGAGCGTGGCCGTTCTGCTGCTCCTCGGCGTCGTCACCCTCTTGCAGCCGCGAGACATCTGGTCGCCCTACCAACACGTGACGTACGCGGCGCACGACGACGGCACGATCTCGATCCGGGTGAACAACCGACCGCACCAGACTATGGCCCCGCTCTCCCTGCTGCTGGCCGGGCAGCCGTTCTACGCCTACCCGTACACCCATCTGCCCTCAGATCCTGGCGATGTCCTCATCGTGGGAGCGGGGAGCGGGAACGACGTCGCGCTGGCGTTGTCGCAAGGAGCGACACACGTCGACGCGGTCGAGATCGATCCCGTGCTCCAGCGTCTCGGCAGCGAGCTCCATCCGGAGCATCCGTATCAAGATCCCCGGGTGAGCGTGCACATCGATGACGGACGGGCGTTCCTGGAACGAACGCATTCGACCTATGACCTGATCGTGTTCGCGCTGCCGGATTCGCTCACGCTTGTGTCCGGCCAGGGAGGGCTCCGTTTGGAGAGCTACCTCTTCACGACCGAAGCCATGCGCACGGTTCGCGAGCATCTGAGGCCCGACGGCGCGTTCTCCATGTACAACTACTACCGCTCCGATGTCTTCGAACGCTATGCCACGACGCTGACGCAGGTGTTCGGCCACCCTCCGTGCATCGATCGCGGTCTGCTCGGTGCGACATCGCGCTCGCAGTCGGTGCTGACGATCGGGCTCCGCGCGGACACCATCACGTGCGACACGCCATGGGTTGCAACAGGGATCGCTCCGGAGCCTGCGACCGACGATCACCCGTTCCCCTACTTGCGCGGGCACACGATCCCCTTGAGCTACCTCATGGCGCTCGCGCTCGTGCTGCTCGCGTCCCTCGTCACGGTCCGCCTCGGATCCGGTCGTCCCATGCGAGAGATGCGCCCCTATGCCGACCTGTTCTTCATGGGGGCGGCCTTCCTGCTGCTCGAGACGAAGAACGTGGTCCAGTTCGCGCTGCTGTTCGGCACGACGTGGTTCGTGAACTCGCTCGTGTTCGCGGGGATCCTCTTGGCGGTTCTCGGGGCGGTGGAGATCGCCCGGCGCTCCCGACTGCCCGACCGCCGAGTGTTGTACGGCCTGCTCGCGGCGAGCCTCGGTCTCGCCTGGTTCGTGCCGCCTGAAACGCTCCTTCGTCTCGAGCCGGCAGCTCGGTTCGCGGCAGCCGCGGCCCTGGCGTTCTCGCCGGTGTTCCTGGCGAACCTGATCTTCTCCCAACGCTTCCG
>JAYUAK010000371.1:0-3385 GCA_043741335.1 Actinomycetota bacterium | reverse complement strand
CGGGCATCGTTGGTGCGAGCGCCGCCTATCACCTGGCGGAGCTCGGCGTGACCGACGTGCTCGTGATCGATCAAGGTCCGCTGTTCGAAACGGGCGGTTCCACCTCCCACGCTCCGGGTCTGGTCTTCCAGACGAACGGTTCGCGAACGATGTGTCGGATCGCACAGGACACGGTGCGGCTCTACGACTCGCTCGAGCTTGACGGCGAACCGTGCTGGTACGGCGTCGGCGGCATCGAGATCGCGACCACGCCGGAACGGATGGCGGAGCTGAAGCGGCGCCAAGGGTTCGCTCGGTCGTATGGGATCGAGGACACGGAGATGCTCACGCCAGAACAGGTCGCGGAAAAGATTCCGCTGCTCGACCCGAGGGCGATCCTCGGCGCGTACTTCGTCCCGACCGACGGCATCGCGAAGGCGGTGCGGATCGTGGCGGCGCTGGCGCGCGCTGCCTCCGAGCGGGGCGTGACGTTCGAAGGCGGGGTCACGGTCACGGGGTTCGACATCCGCGACGGACGCGTGCACGGCGTGGACACCGATCGGGGCCGCATCGAATGCGATCGCGTTTTGCTCTGCGCGGGCATCTGGGGGCCGACCGTGGGCGCGATGGCCGGTGTGCCGATCCCGCTCGTTGCGGTGCAGCACCAGCTGGTCTGGACCGACCCGATCCCCGAGCTCGCCGGCGAGACGCGTGAGGTCATTCACCCGATCCTGCGTCATCAGGACCATGCGATGTACTTCCGCCACCGCGAGGATCATTACGGCGTCGGCAACTACCGTCACGAGCCGATCGTCACAGCGCAGCGCGAGATCCGTCGTCACGGCGACGGGCCGATGCCGTCGCTGATGCCGTTTACGCCGGGGCATTTCGTCGAGGCCGAGGCTGAGTCCGAACGGCTGCTCCCGGCGCTCGCGGGCCGGATGCATCCGGCCGATCCGGCGCGTTCGATCAACGGCATGTTCTCGTTCACTTCCGACGCCGGCTCCATCGTCGGCGAGTCGGTGATGGTCCGCGGTGTCTGGATCTGCGAGGCCGTGTGGGTCACGCACGGCGGCGGCATGGGTCGGCAGGTCGCGGAGTGGATGACGAACGGCGAGCCGAGCTATGACCTGGCCGAGGCCGACGCGAACCGGTTCTACCCGTTCCAGACGACGCCGCCGTACGTGTACGCGCGCGGCGCGCAGCAGTACCGCGAGGTCTACGACATCTTGCATCCCCTGCAACAGATGACGTCTCCGCGGAAGATCCGTCTGACGCCGTTCTTCGAGCGGCACATGGCGCTCGGCGCGGAGTGCTTCACCGGTGCGGGGTGGGAGCGGCCCCAGTGGTTCGAGACGAACCGCGCGTTGCTCAGCGGAGCCGACTGGGAGCGACGCGATGCCTGGGCCGCGATGAACTGGTCCCCGGCCGTGGGCGCCGAGCACCTTGCGACGCGCCAACGCGTGGCGCTGTTCGACATCACGCCGTTCGCGAAGTTCGACGTGACCGGACCGGATGCGCTCGTGTATCTGGAGCGGATCTGCGCGAACCGGATCGATCGCCCCGTGGGGTCGGTCGTCTACACGGCGATGCTGACGCCCTCCGGTGGGATCCGCTGCGACCTCACCGTGACGCGCAAGGACGAGGAGCTGTTCCGCGTGGTGACGGGCGGCGGTTCGGGGCAGCACGATCTGGCGTGGATCCGCGCGGAGCTCCGCGAGGACGAACGGGTCGCGATCACCGAGCGGACCGGATCGCTCTTCGCGCTCGGCCTGTGGGGTCCGCGGGCGCGCGATGTGCTCGACGCCGTGACGGACGAGGACGTGTCCAATGAGGCGTTCCCGTATCTGACCGCGAAGTACCTGAACCTCGGCGAGGTCGGGCCCGTGTGGGCCCAGCGCATCTCCTACGCCGGCGAGCTGGGTTGGGAGCTGTACGGACAATTCGCCATGGGCGATCGCGCATGGGATGTCCTGTGGCAAGCGGGGCGCGAGCACGGGATCGTTGCGGCGGGCGGCGGCGCGTTCGATTCGCTTCGCTTGGAGAAGGGGTACCGACTCTGGGGCCAAGACATCAACCCCGAGCACGATCCGTTCGAGGCCGGGCTGGGATTCGCGGTGCGCATGGACAAGGGCGAGTTCCAGGGACGGGCTGCGCTGGAAGCGATCCTGGAGCGCGGTCCCGCCGACAAGCTCTCGTGCATGACGTTCGACGATCCGGCCGTCGTGGTGATGGGCAAGGAACCCATCTGGTCCGGTGACCGCGTCGTGAGCTACGTGACGTCGGCGAGCTACGGCTACACGGTGGGGCGCGGGATCGTCTACGGCTATCTGCCGGTGCATCTCGCGACCGAGGGCACGCCGGTCGAGGTCGAGTACTTCGGCGAACGCTACGCGGCTCGCGTCGCGGCCGAACCGCTGTGGGATCCGAAGGGGGAACGCCAAAAGGTGTGAGGAGACGATGAGGAGCGGCAACGACGAGCACACGGAACGTCGGATCAGACCGAGACGCTGCGGGAACAGATCCTTGCAGCCTCGGCGCGGAAGAAACGGAGGGCATTGCCTTGTCTGAAGTGATCGAGAACCCGGGGATCCTGCTGTATACGAGGGTCCGGAAATCGCCGTACTTCTACGCGTCCCGCAAGCACGGGGTGCATCGGTACAGCGTCTACAACCATACGTATCACCCGCGACACTACGGCGACCCTGTCGGCGAGTACTGGTCACTCGTGAACAACGTGACCCTGTGGGACGTCGGCGTTGAGAAGCAGATCCAAATCAAGGGTCCGGACGCCTTCGACCTTACGAACATGATCGTTCCGCGCGACCTCCACAAGTGCGCGGTCGACCAGGCGAAGTACGTGTTCATCACGGCGCCCGACGGCGGCATCCTGAACGATCCCGTTCTGCTTCGCATCGCGGAAGACGAGTTCTGGCTCTCGCTCGCGGACAGCGATGTGAATCTGTACGCGCTCGGCATCGCCCACGCACTCGGGATGAACGTGACGGTGAAGGAGATCGATGTCGCGCCGGTACAGATCCAGGGCCCGAACGCGAAGAAGGTCATGTCGAACCTCTTCGGCGATACTGTTCTCGACGTTCCGTACTACGGGTTGATGAAGGCGAAGCTGGATGGCATGGACGTGGTGATCTCTCGCACCGGCTACACGGGTGAGGTGGGCTATGAGATCTACCTCTACGAGGCGAGCGCCAACGGCATCAAGCTTTGGAACTCGGTGCTCGAGGCGGGCGCGCCCGTCGACATCCAGGTGATCGGTCCCTGCCACATACGCCGGATCGAGGGCGGCATCCTCGCCTTCGGCGCGGACATGTGGTACGAGAACAACCCATACGAGGTCGGGTACCACTACGAGTGGATGGTCGACCTCGATCAGGAAGCCGACTTC
>JAYUAK010000370.1:0-3407 GCA_043741335.1 Actinomycetota bacterium | reverse complement strand
TGGCGAGAGTCGGATGCAATGTGAGTACCGGATCATCGGCAAGAACGGCAGGGTGATCTGGATCCACGAGGAGGCGGAGGCGCTCGAGGACGACCATGGCCAGCCCGTCTACCTCCAGGGTGTGATGTACGACGTCACCGAGCAGAAGAACGCCGAGGCCCAGCTCGTGAAGGCGCTCGGCGCAGAGAAGGAGGCAGCGACCAGGCTCCGAGCGCTGCACGAGATGCAGAACTCGTTCCTTCAGGCCGTCTCCCACGACCTGCGGACACCACTGACCAGCATCCTCGGCTGCGCCCTGACCCTCGAAAGCAGCTTCGACAAAGGCCAGATCACCCGCGCGGATGAGCAGGACTTGGTGGGACGGATCGCCGCGAACTCCCGGAAGCTGCACCGCCTTCTGACGAACCTGCTCGACCTCGACCGTATGAGCCGGGGGATCGTCGCCCCGAATCGAGATGACGTCGACGTGACGCAGATCCTCGAAAGCGTGCTCGCGGAGAGCTCCGCCGACACCCACCCGATCCAGATCCTGTCCACCGACCCGGTGCTCGCGCGGGTCGACGCCGCGCAGGTGGAACGGATCGTGGAGAACCTCGTGGCGAACGCCATCCGGTACACACCGGCCGGCACGCAGATCTGGGTGCGCGCGACGCGCGACGACGAGAGCGTGACGATCGTGGTCGAGGACGCCGGTCCGGGGATCCCCATCGAGCTTCGCCAATCGATCTTCGAGCCCTTCCGTCAAGGGAACGAGGTCGTGACGCACAACCCAGGCGTCGGTATCGGTCTCTCGCTCGTCACCCGGTTCGCCGAGCTTCACGGCGGACGCGCTTGGGTCGAGGAGCGGGCGGGAGGCGGCGCGTCGTTCCGCGTCTTCCTTCCCTTCGCCTCCGCGGGCGATGAGCCGATGGAAGAAACGGCGAGCTCGCTGGTCCCAGCATCGATCGACGCGTCGAACACGGGATAGGGCGGACTGCGAAGGAACGCAGGGGAAAACGGCCTCGAGGAGGGCGGTAGTCTCCCGTGCGAAGATCGTGGAGCTGTCCCAGACCGAGCCTTCCGGCGTAGCCAACGCAAGTCGCGTGAGGTCAAGCCCCCCAAGGAGTGGTCCGATATCGAACCGGTGGGGTCGATGAAACCCGATCCAGGGGAGAACGGGGATCCGCCTCGCCGGCGCCTTCCCGTCATCTTCGAACCGCTCCGGCAACGGGACTTCCGGCTGCTGTGGTCCGGCATGACCGTGTCGCTCATCGGTGATGGCATCTTCATCGTGTCGCTCGCCTGGCAGGTGTACGACCTGTCGAACGCACCGACGGCCCTGTCGCTCGTCGGCCTGGCCATGACGGTGCCCAACGTGATCTTCCTGCTCATCGGGGGGGTCGTGAGCGACCGATTCGACCGGCGCCGGGTCCTGCTGGCGGCGGACCTGGTTCGCGGGCTCGCGGTCGGCGTCATGGGAGCGTTGTCGCTCAGCGGGCACATCGAGCTGTGGCACCTCATCGTCCTCGCCGCGTGCTACGGAAGCGGGACCGCGTTCTTCGGGCCCGCATTCGACGCGATCGTGCCCGATCTGGTCGCAACCGATCTCCTCATCCAGGCGAATGCCCTCGACCAGTTCGTGCGGCCCGCCGCGTGGCGCTTGCTCGGTCCCGCGATCGGCGGCGTGCTCGTGCACTGGAGCCTAGGCGGGGCGTTCCTGGCCGACGCCGCCACGTTCGGCGCCTCCATCGTGGCCCTGTTGTTGATGAGCCCCCATCCGATCGAAGCACCGGCAGATGGGCAGACCACCGCGTTCGCTGAGGTCCGCGAAGGATTCCGCTTCGTGCGCGCGCGGGTCTGGCTGTGGGGAACACTGCTCGCCGCGGCGTTCGCCTACCTGCTGTTCATCGGACCGCTGGAAGTCTTGCTTCCGCTGCTCGTGAAGAACTCCTGGGGCGGCGATCCGTTAGACCTGGGCATCATCCTCGCGATGGGGGGAGTCGGCGCGATCGGGGCTGCGTTGTTCATGGGGCGGCGAGCCGCTCCGCGCCGGTTCGTCACGTTCATGTATCTCGCCTGGACCTGCTCGACCCTCGCGGTCGCTGGGTTCGGGCTGGCCCACGTCCCGTGGCAAGCGATGGTCGCCTGCTTCCTGTTCTTCGGCCTGGAAACGGCGGGAACGATCGTCTGGGCGACCACGAAGCAACGGCTCGTCCCCCGCCACCTCCTCGGCCGGGTATCCAGCCTGGACTGGTTCGTCTCGATCGGGTTGCTCCCGTTGTCCTTCGCCCTGACGGGACCTGTGGCGAACCTCATCGGACCACGCCACACGCTGATCGGCGCGGGCGTCCTAGGCGCGATCGTGACGTTCTCGTTCCTGTTCATCCCCGGGATGCGGTCGATCGAGGAGACAACCATCGATGGGGGGGACCCGCCCAGCCCTGGGCCACCCAGCCCGGAAGAGCCAGAGACCTTGGTCCTCCCCTATCCGGCCGATACCGGGAGCTGAGCCACAGGTCCTAAGGCTCACCCCGGCGGGGGACGATACAAACCCCATGAAGGCGGGCCGCATGAAGGCGCGAGCATGGCTCGCGTATCTGCTGACTGGAGTCGTTGCGACCCTAGTCTTCCTGTTCGTGCCCGGCTTGCGCATCGGCGGACTGTTGAACCTCGTCGCACTGTCGTCCCCCGTGGTCATCCTGTTCGCGCTCAGGTTTAATCGCGTCGAGTACAAGCTCCCGTGGGTGTTGATCGCGCTCGGCCAGGTGTTCTTCGTCACTGGTGATGTGATCACGTACAACTACCAACGCTTCTTCATGACGGAGCTGCCGTTCCCGTCGATCGGCGACGTGTTCTACCTGTCGGTGTATCCGTGCGTCTTCCTGGGCATCTTGCTCTTGATCCGGCACCGGAGCCCAGGGCGAGACCGCGACAGCGCGATCGATTCGCTCATCGTCGGCATCGGCGTCGGCGTGTTGTCGTGGGTCTTCTTGATCGCACCGTACACGCACGACTCATCGCTCACGCTCATGCAGAAGCTCGTTTCCATCGGCTACCCGCTGATGGACCTGATGTTGGTCACCGGTGCCATCAGGCTCGCAGTGGGCGGAGGTCGTAAGAACCAGGCGCTCTTCTTCCTGCTGGCCGCCGTGATCGCCCTGTTCGTCACCGACGCCATGTACGGATGGTTCGGGCTCCACGGCGGCTACGACAACCAAACTGGATACCTCGAGGGTGGGTGGGCCGCGTTCTACCTGTTGCTCGGCGCGGCAGCGTTGCACCCCGGGGTACGGCTCTTCTCCGAACGCTCGTCGGAAGGGCGAACACGACTCTCCCGGACCCGGCTCGTCGTCCTGGCCGTGGTGTCGCTCACCGCGCCAGTCACCGATGCGGTGATCGTCGGCCGATACGCGAGCGGGGACCAACGC